>JAHKLH010000064.1 GCA_029856635.1 Candidatus Njordarchaeota archaeon | reverse complement strand
TTTCTCAACCACTTTCGAACAAAAAATCAGACAAATTCTCGATATAACTGTTAATGAAATTAATGAAGCAAGGAAAAAATCATATGAAATTTTTTCAAATATCTTAGATGCACTTGAGGCGAAGAGAGAACATATTAAAAGTGAGATTGATAGCACATTGGTTGTCCCAAAGGATGAAATACTGAAGCAAATAGATAAAGCTGTATCCACATTGTCATCCATACTAGATGAACTCAAAGAAAAGCTTTCCTCTACTCTAAGAATCCAAATCAAATCTGTGGAAAACTTGGTAAAGGATGTTAAGGCAGATTTATCAAATATTGTCACTGTAAACACTCAGTATATAAGGGATGTAATGAACTCCACAAAAGATACGCTAATAAATACAGCTTCAGAAACATCTAGAGAACTTCTGAGTATGTTAAATACTATCACAGCTAATGCAAACAAAATAGCAACTGAAATTAAGGAGAATATATCTAATAAAATTAGGGACGTAGTTGCAGAGATAAAAGAAAAGATTACAGAAAAAACAAAGAACATAGTTATTGAATTAACGTCATCATACACTAAGGCACTTGCAAAAGACTTTGTAATTGGCCAAAGGCAGTTAATAGATAATGTAGCCAATATGATAAAAATGACTAAAGATGTACTATTCATTGCGAGCGAAAATCCGAGGCCCCTCTTAGATCTACTCAAGCAGACCAAGAAAGATATAAGAATATTCCTGATCACGAGTAAAGATATATTGCGTGAAATAGTATTGGAGACAAAGGATATTTCAAATATACGATTGCGTGAATTAAATATTCCATTCACTATAATATTTAATGAAGATCAAGCGTTACTTGGGCGTCTAACGGATAAAATAATAGCAATAAAGGTAAGCGATATTTCCCAAATTAATGAACTCTTTAAAGTTGTAAATCAATTAATCGCCAATAGTAAGAAAACATGATATTAGCTATTATACTAGTGAAAAACAGTAGCATATTCTCTACTTTGATGCTAAAATGTAGATTTCCTCGCTTAAAATCGTTATAATCTCATTAGTGCTAATTTCAGTAAATATCTTTTATTGTTTTATTTTCATATTGAACCATAGAGGATTTACATGAATGCAATTCATATTGCTGGTACAATAATATATATAATCATTTTCATTATAGTTTATATTCTTCTCATCCTTGAGCTTGATAAAAAATGGAGACTCTCACTAGCAGGGGCACTCTCTGCAATTTTTGTTGCCCATATTTTTGGATTGTTTCCTGCAGAAAAAATGGGCGAATTCCTAAGTCATAACTTAGGAACAATATTAACATTATTTGGATTAATGGCGTTCTCTCAATTACTTCGTGTAAGTGGTGTTTTGCAATTTGTCTCAATAAAAATGGTTAAATCTCAACTGGGAAAATATAATCCTAGAAGACTGCTTCTTCTAATGGGAATGCTTGCTTTCTTCTCAACATTAGCACTTACGAATCTTGTGTCAGTTTATATAATTCTTTCAATGGTAATCCTTTTAATAGGCCCCCTTGGATTAGAATTGCTTCCATGGGCAATGATGATAACACATATTGTTTCTGTAGGAGGATGCAGTAGCTTATTAGGTAGCGTACCAGCAATATTAACTGGCGAAGCCGCGGGTATAAGTTTCGTGGAATTTCTTATTTATAACATAGTTCCTGGCTTATTGTCATCGTATGTGTTCATATTGTATATTTATTATCTATCCCATGAGCAAATACCATCAACATTGCCAGTGAGAAAAGAAATCCTCGAGGAAATAGATCCATGGATGTTGGTTCCAGAAAGAAAATACTTCTGGATTTCCACCGCATCAATATTAGCAATTATTGTTATATTGGTTTTACAACCCATATTTCAATTAACTCTTGAATACGTTTTACTAGCAATTGTCGTAATTCTCACGTACTATGCACCAGTATCCTTCGAAGAAATTTGGGCATCAATAGATTATGATTTACTGATATTCATATGCGGAATATTCATATTAGTTGGCGGACTTGAAGAAATAGGAATTATTCCCCTCTTTGCAAAAGGCCTAGCATATATTTCCGGGGATCCAAAAATAGCAATATGGATTTTTGGATTATTAGTATTCGCATTAAGCATGGTCATAGAAAACAACGCATTAACAGTAATGATGCTTCCCGTTGCGCCAGCGATAGCAGAGATACTTAACTATAATAAACTTCCATTTTACTTTGCGCTCTTGTGGGGGGTTCAAACAGGAGGTACTTCGTTTATCCTAGGAGACCCCGCAAATTTCGTTACCTTATCTCTGCTAGAACATGAAGGAATAAAAGTTACAAGCAAGGAATTCATCAAATTTTCTATGCTTCCTGCAGTTCTTTCGATGATTATTGCATTAGTTTGGATTTCCCTTATCTTCTAGTTACAGTCTTAGTTATTTGTAAGATTGATGATAAATTTAGTTGAAATTCTGCGAGAAATATCCTATCTTAACCTAAATCTGTGGAAATTCATGCGAAAATTCCTCAATATTCATGAGCATTAAGTCTTAATCATAAGACATATCTACCGAATAAGTACAGAAGAATATATTTTTGTATTAATATACTGTATTTTATAATTTAAGTACAATAGAGTGTACATAATGATGAAAATACCAACTAAATCGATGCGAAAATAATTGTTATTGCAATGCCATTACCTACAATCTACATGCTACTTAATACATATCTCGGAATTAATTTTGGCTGGAGACTTAGCTACGGGGATTATCACATTAGCTATTGGATTGTTGAGTTTTAGAAGGCATTATAAGGATAAAATGCGCTTAATAACGGTCCTTCTATGTCTATCAATATTCACCTCGCCTTTTTGGATTCTGGTAGTCCTTTGGAATATTCCATCACTAGAAATATTATTAAATGGAGTAAGTTCTGAATGAATTTTACCTACAATTTTTAATTTAGCATTCCTTGTTCTTGGAGTAATTGCTGGTTTCTCATTAGGATTGATTATTGCTGATAGTTATTTGAAATACGACCTGCCCTATCCTCATTAAAATTGTTTTTGTAAATACTTTGAGGACGTTTGTAGGAGGGAATACTGAACCTGAATTAGTTTTTAAAATTCCTTTTAATCAGAATAGTAATTGATTTCATTCAATTTTCGTTTTCATTTCTCGGGTTAACTTAATTTCATATGACTTCACACCCTTGCTTTTTGCAGGTGCGGCATTTTCAATTTTATTCAATATTGAAAAAATCTCAGTTTATTTTTTCATTTGAATTTTAAATTGATCGGACTTTTAGCATTTTATAATGAAAATCATCTTAGTGAATTCAGTGCAGAAGATTTTTTGGAAAAAACATTTTTAAAAAACTTTAAGATCATTTCATTGGCGTCATAACTATTGGATCTATCTCTCGAATTAGTAAGAGTAAGTGAGTTCCAATTTCTCCGGGGCGAACTGAACGATTCACGTAGGTTAAGATTGGCCTTAATTCGTTATAATACTCTCTAGCCACACTTATTACTTCACCAACTTCAATGTGTTCTTTAATATCCGCATCAACAATACTTCTGATGGAATTCGCTAAATTCTTAATGCTATTTAATCTCTTTTCTCGTATTTTTGAAATTGCTTCATCCGATGAAATCTCCATACTTTTAGCTAATGATGCAACCTCAGAACTCTCAATTACTGATAAAAGATGAATTTCTCCCTCTCCACAAATTGATAAAGCTAATTCTACATTTGGATACTTGAGCTCTCTAAATGATATTAAAACAAGCGCCCTGTCTAAATATTCTTCGGTTATCTCTGTTTTATCAACGAAGATTATTGGAATATCGTGGTCCTCATCAGCAATTCTTTCGGCAAACCAACTGTAAGTTCTTTGCTCCTCTTTTAATCGATATTTTTTGGACATTACTATTAGTTGACATTGATTCTCTTTTGCCCAGTTTAAAAATGATTTAACTGCATTCTCGTCTGAGCTAGATATAACTTCTGACTTCTCTACATGAATACCTGCGTCCTCTAGATATTTGATCATTGATGCCATTTTCTCGTTTAGTATATCCACGTTTTCGCCTTTGAGAGCTAAGGAACACACACATACTGCCGCCCTTAATCGCTTTGCTAAATTTATCGCTGAGTTTAATATAATCTCATTATTGTTTAATGGATTAACAAGCACAGCTATATTCTTGATGGAAAATACTCTTAGTAAGTATCGCTTTTTCTCAATCATTTCCTTTGCTTTTTCAAGTTCTTCTGTTACTTTTTCACGAACTACTTCTTTCTTCTTTTCAATAATTTTCTCAAGCCCCACCTCTTTACACCATGAGTCTGTGATGAATAATCTAATTTTGAAATTATTCTTTAATTCACTATATGAAGAATTACCCTTAACCGAAATAAAAATGTTGAGAAAATATCGTCATAATATGGAAGAAAACATTTTGTCTTGCAGTATCCTGCGATATTTTCCAAAAAACTTTGACACATACTCTTCAGCCTTCTTCAAGTCTTTAGGTGTATCAATATCAATCCAAAAAGCTCCCTTAATGTCAAAGGCCCTGAATTCAAATCCATTTTTAATCATCAATAATACTACCTCTGAAAGAGATGCTTTGCCTCTATGCATAGCTTTCTTTATGAAATGAAGCACGCTTCTATCAAGCACAAATGCACCAATATCAATGGCATTAAACTGTTTAATTTTCTTTCCAATTGATTTTACAATGCCATTTAATACGAGAACTTTAGTTGCCTCTTCAATATCAACTGCTGGATTTGGTTGCGAATCGACTCCCATTGTGAAAGAAGTCTGCTTGAGCATTTTCTCAATAATTTTCATTGAATAAAAATGATCAGACATTAACACTAGAAATTCTTCCTTAAGATGCCTCGATGCTGCAAGAATTGACACTGCGTTTTCGTATTTTGCATAAAAGCGATTAAATACAAACCTTAGTTTTATTCGATTCCTCCAGTGATTTAATGCTCTTTTTATCTTATAACCCATCCACCCTGTTACTACTATGATGTCGTTGATACCAAGATATTCAAGAGTACTTAATGTCCACTCAATTATAGGAATGCCTAATAATCTAGCTAGGCACTTTGGTTTGTCTCTAGTAAATAGTCTCATCCTGGTACCTCTACCTGCTGCCAGAATTACTGTTTGTTCCACCATATCTAACACCTCAAGGATTATCAAGAAAGATAATGTAGAGAATTGATTTATTGTTTAAGATTCAGCAAAAATTTTTTCATCAAACAGTTTAAGGGATACTCTTCACCAATGAATCATGGTGGAATCGTATAAAATATATTTTTTAATATTCTGAAAAGAAAGTGTGAGTTGAAACTTTACAATCATTTGTACATTTGAAGATGGAGCCTAGAAGATAAAAGATGGGCTTTTGGAAAGTAAGGCTAACGAAGAAAAAATTCATTGGATTAGCCATTATTATTCTTGTAATAAACGGTCTTGTAAACATCGTTCCTACTCTTGGATTAGCCCAATGCGAATGGTCTGTAATGTATTTTGAATTCAAAGGAAATGATGGACAGTATGCTCATTTAAGCGTTCTTCTTTTTGCACACAATCCAACATGGATTCCGATAAAAATACCAAAAATATACTTCGAAATAAAGGATCCAGAAAAAGGAGAATACGCAGGTAAGGGAGAATTTGGGCCGATTGATATACCTCCCGGAGGAGATGCTATAGTTCCCGTCAAGATCGATCTTGCAAATAATGATGCAGGAGCAAGATTAATAAGATACATTGCTACATATCGCAGATTTGATGGAAAAATTCGAGTACATTATCCAATAACATTTTTTGGACTCTTTCCAATTACTTATGCTGTCATTGAAATTGATGCTAGCAAATTCGTGCCACAAAGCCAGATAGAAAGTTACTCGCAAATAATGATACCCACACCAAATGTGGATAAAGTAATTTTAGCAAGAGAAACAGATGAGTATGCAGATGCTCTTGTCAAGGTTTCTGGTGTTTTACCTCCATTATATTCACGTGTCGGTGAAATAAAGTTCCATGAAATGAGCTTCGATTTGCTTGTTCCTCAGCATCTATTTCATATTGAAGCAAAACCATTTTCTATAAAAAATGGTAAATATAATGCAACATTTGTTTTTAGGATATATAAGCGAGGAGGATTAGCTGATTTCATCAAGAAGTACGTCGAAACTGGAGAAATTGAAGGAAAGGTTATAGGAAGAATTTCCTTAACAATTTTCGGTATTTATGTTCCTGACATAGAAATCATTGGAGACATCAACGAATACGCAAGTACACTATCCCTTGATACAATGATTAAAGGTGGTGGAGTCTATTCAACTGTTGGAGATATTCTTTCATCAGCAATTGAAAAAATGGACATAACGTACGATGGATACTACACAGAAAACAATACAGAGATTCATGTTTTTAAAGTCAATGCGATCATAAGGAACTCATATAACTGGACTTACGGTTTTGGAAATATGGACCTCTCACTTGTGAGACACAATCAAACAATAATTAGAATTACCAGCAAAGGACGAGTTATTTTGGAAAAGAATAAGCCAGCTTCAGCGCATATTACCGTGTACTTCTATAAAAGTCAAGAGCTATACGAATTTCTACGAAAATATTTGTATGAAAATGTACTGGATGCTAACCTTTCTGGTACACTTGACGTATATCTACTCGGTCTCTGGTTCGAACAACTCAATACATCCAGCCCTCTTGCACAGCAATTTGGAACTGGTAGTCTTCAATCATTTACAGGATTTATGCCCACGAGTACAATAGAAACCCTCGGTGGTATTTCTGCCGAAAATGTTACAATCCAAAATTATAACATAAAGCAATTACCAGATCGAAATAGGATTAGAATTAAAGCAAATGTTACATACATTTACCCACAATATCCATTAAGAATTTCTGATGTAAATCTGAATATTCTTTACAATGGAACAGTAGTAGGAGAAATAAGAATTCCAGAAATTAACTTAGAAAATCCAAATCCAGTACGAAATATTTCACTCACTATCGATCTATTTACTAATAGCAAGACAATTAGTGACTTTCTTTATGCATATGTATCTGGAGAGAATTTAGATCAGATAACACTGACGGGTACTTTTGATTTAGATTTCTTGGGATATCATTTTAGTGCAGTTCCAATAAAGCTTGAAGGCTCGTCATTAGTCTCATTTAATTACAGTGAAGTTGTTTCTTATGATATGTTGAGCAATCTCGTTTATGCCTATGATGTAAAATATATCGGAAGTGGAACAGAGAGTGGGATACAATATCACGAATTGCTAGTAAAATGGACTTTTGTTAATATTTTTGATTCAGAAATTGCAATAAATGAACTTAATGTAAACACATATGTCAATATTGATGGTCAATTAAAGAGATTTGGCAAAGTTTACATCAATACCCCTATGATCGCTCCACCTAGAGAGAAAGTAAATGGATCCGCTGTTATAAGGCTATATAGTACTCCAGCTCTTAGAGAGTTCATTAAGGATGCATTAGCCGGGAATACTACAATATTCATTGATGGAATAATTGATCTATCCATTGGGGGAATCCAGATAAATGATGTAAATGTTAAATCAAACTTCGTATTTTCCTTACTTGATAGCATAGAAACATACTTAAATGCAAGTGGTGGTGCTCCAGGAGTTGTTCAGTATGCCCCCGTGAGTGTAAATATAATAAGTGAAAAAGAAGACCGTGTAGTGCTGTTTGTTATCGCTACGACAAATCTTACTTTTCCAGTCACTATTTACAACATGACCATAAACATTTTATCCGAAAACAAACAAAAATTGGTAACAATACAACTCGCTCGAGAGCTATCTGGCTACGGTTCTGTTAATGGATGTTTCATAATAATTTTATACAATTCCACTGAAGACTTTGAGGAATTTATTAGTGCTATGGCATACGGAGAACAGTTTATAGGACTCGTACAAATTTACCTAGACATTGAAATCTTCGGTGTAAGAATACCAAATATCCAATTAGAATTAGAAATGCCGCTCTCCGCCGGCGATGTTCAAACACAAGTTATCAGTTTCTTAAAGGTGACCGAACTATTTAGGATTACTAGAATTGGTCAAGCTGAAAAGATTACGTATTTTGTTGATAATCAAGCGTACGACGCATATATGTTCCCGGTCAGCGTCGAAATATTCAATCCATGGAATCTAACAATTCGTTTCTCAAATATGACTTTCAATATTTACAAGGACGATCAATTAGTCTTAATAGGACGAATAGAAGGCTTGCATACATTAGAAATAAACACTACAATGCAATTAAATGTAACGATTATATTATTAAAACATGAAAAAACAAGGGAATTCTTGCAAGAGCTAATTGGTGAAAGAAAAGTTAATATTACAACGAAGGG
>JAHKLH010000063.1 GCA_029856635.1 Candidatus Njordarchaeota archaeon | reverse complement strand
ATAAAGAATTACATAAACGGAATAATAAACAAATTCCTCCAAGTAGTCAATGGTGCCATAGCATATTTCCAAAAATGGGTTGAAGAAGGAACGCGCGTGCTAGGAAAAGCATTCAACAGCTTAATCTTGACGATAATGAATGTGATTAAAGCAGGTATCAGTGCAATAATTGCAGGAGCAATGGCGATGATTAACGCAATCAATGGATTAGCATCATTATTCAACATGGTTTCTCAAATAATTAGTCAAATTATGAGTGTTGTAAGCATAATTACGCAAATCATGATGATTGCGAACGTAATTCAAACTGCTATAGAAGTAGCAACATGCGGAATAGGAGCACTAATAACTAGAGTAGTACTACCAGTGATCGCAGCACTCGTTGCTAATTATGCGATTCCAGAGGTAGTTAGAGCTTGGACGGGATTAGAATTAGGATTTCAAGTGTCAGTTAACGAGATACTTTCAGTCGCGCTTGGAGGAATAGGAGAACTCATAAGATGGTTAATAATGAAGATTCTTATCGTAATAATGCTTGTTAAGGTCGTGCATTGGATAAATGTTAAACTAAGCAGTTTCGACATTCACTTGGAAACATCGAATCCCGTGAACTTCCTTGCGAGTGCAATGGTTGCTTTACCCGCAGTAACAATCGGAACAATTAGTAAGAGAGCAAATGTGGCAGGAGCTTCTTCTAATGTTGGGACTGCGATTAATAATTTAATGCAGAGAATTCAAATACCTGATATTACTATGACAGGGCAAATTGTTGAAACATTATTACAAATTTGGAATTCTATTAAGGACTATATTGATGAATTAAGGGAGAATGATTTCTTAAAGGCAATGATTTACCTTGGAATACTAATAACGCCACTGATCATAATACTAATGAAGATTGCATGGGCTAGACACAAGGGAGAGAGAATCAAAATAACTGAGGGGAGAGTAGCTGGAAAAGGAAAATGCCTCAAAAAAGTCCTCCTTTATGCTTTACTTGGAATAGCATTATTCTCAGCAGCAGATTTCCTGCTTGATCCAGGAAAGGAATTCTATGAACTATACTATGAGCCAATTAAGGAATTAATTGATATACTAATTGTTCTAACAATAGTCTTTGACGACCTAGCGCAATTTGTACGCGGAAATATTACAATATTACCAGATAAAATATGCAATTTCTTATTCAAAATAGTACAAAAATATTGGAATTTCATACCTCCGATTCTAAGACCAATCATTATAATACCAGTCATATTCCAAGTTGAAGTGAAGAAGATTACTGCCCTAGCATTATTCTTGGGTACTCTAATGATGATCGCTCTCGCAGCAAGATGGGGAAGCCGGATTGGTGAAGAAGAAATAAGAAAATACATAGTCCCACTAGTAATTGGATTTGCCAGCACAACTGGATTAGTAACTTCCATCGCTGTCATTGCAATGAAGGAAATCAAGGAAGAAGCAGAAAAAAGAGAAGAAACAGAAGAACTAAGTATGAGTATAAACGAAATATCAAGCCAAATGAAAAAAGAATCGTCATTAGCATTTAAACTACAAATACTTTGCGACATTAGTGCATTCCTTACATTCTTCTTCGGCAGTTTTATGAAGAGAGAAATACGGTACTCCGGTTTGATGGTCGGCTTCGGCTGGGGAGGATTAATCGCTGACATCTGGCACGAGGAGAGAATTAGTCTCTTTGACGAACTAACAGCATTCTACTTAGGAATAGATACATATATATTCTTTAAGGAATTATTTAAGGAACTATTTTATTCTCCACATCACTAGAATTATTTTTTATTTTTTACGAGTAATTTGGGATTGTTATGAGCAGGATTCTCTGGATTCCTCGCGGCACGGATGATTACAGGGAGTTGCTAGGCTTTAGGCTGGGAATGGCTCTAGCATTCCTAACAATCCACTCACTACTATTCTTACTGTTCGCATGGTCATCGGAGACAAAGGTTAAAGAATATGCATCAATGATCGTCACACTATCATGCATATTCTTGGCAACAGCATTCATCATAGACCTACTAATAATAAGATCAAACGTTTTCGCATTCCCAAGTATCCTAATAGTCTATGAAGATAAAGTATTCCTGCAGAATCCAGATGAGTTTGGGTGGAGAGTAATACCAAGAGAAAAATTCAAGGTAAAAATAATTTCATACAAGCCAGCAGGAAAGCCAACAGACCCACCAAAAAATCTCCTCAAAATAATTTTAGAAGAACCGTATAAGGGAAGAATCTACTACAGGTTCAGCTACGACTTATTTAAGAAGGAGAGGACAGGAGAAATAAAAGTAACGGACGCATACTTGAGAAAACTAATCAATCTCCTGAAGCCAAAGAGAGTGATGGATCTAGGAGTAAGAATTGCTGCAGGGTATGCGGCTGTTCTTGCTAATTATTCAGGTGATGAGGAAATTATTGAGCTAGCTGAGAAAGCTTTGGAGTATGATTTCACGGAGAGGGCTGTTGAGATTGCTAGAAATCTTAGTCTTCTTGGCTGTCGCATTTATCCTGTCGATGTTCTTTATGCTGTTGAATATTCTCTCGTCGCAATTACGTTTTTCGGCTCTAGGGATGAGGTTAAGCGTTTTCTTGGGATGATTATTGATGAGAGTTTCGTTGACTACGTTTATTTCCTTGGTCCAAAGTTTATTAAGAAATGGATTCCGTACACTCATAGGGAGAAGATTCACGAGAATCTTGCCACGTTCGCTGGTGTTTTGTCCCTGATTCTCTATGCTGTTGGTGGTTTTCTTTCCCCTGACTACTGGGGTTACTTATTTGGTGTTTTGCTTTGGTCATGGGTTGTTTATGGTTTACACTGGCTTGGTTTTAGGGGGACTCCTTTTACTTCTGATCTTCGTGATTTTTATTTTCGTGGATGTAAGCTTGCTTTTTTCTTCTGGCTCTTCTTTGCTGTTTTTCATGCTTTCCTCCCATTTATCGCTTGGTTGATTACTGGATTCTTTCAAATTGTCTTCATAATCGTATACTTGATTATTTCACTCATCATGTCTTATGGTGCATATTTGTGGCTGATTGATGATCTTCGAATTCATTACTATGAGAAGATCTATGAGGCTTGGTGTAAGTTCTTATCAAAATACGAAAAATTACGTTAGAGTTTTATCTTTAAATTATTTTTCATCAAGTAAACAGGTACGCTCATGACGACTTTTTTGGCACATTTTCATCCGAGAAATTTCTTGTTTTATCTGATTTTAATTTGAATATGAATAGCCGAGGTTTCTGCACACAATTTAGGAAATCAATAAATCTGCTTTAAATTTGATGATTAAGCAAACATAAAATCAGGAAAACTAAAAAACGCAAAAGAGTTGTCAAGAGCGATTAGTAATATTCTTAATTAATATTCTTAATATTGTTTATAATTACTCTAATATGCACAAAATACATCTTAATTAATTGGGTTGATTCCATTGAAACACGTAATAATTGCCGAAAAATTAGTCAAATATTACGGTAATTTCATGGCAGTTAAGGGAATTAGCTTCAGGGTAAAAGAAGGAGAAATATACGGTTTTCTTGGACCAAACGGTGCTGGAAAAACGACTACTGTGCGCATGCTTTGTGGATTGGCTAAAATTAATGGAGGACGTGCTTTCATATATGGTTATGACGTGACCAGGGAGATCAAGAAAGTTAAGAAAATTATAGGCGTTGTTCCAGACATCTCAAATCTTTATATGGAATTGTCATGTTTTGATAATCTAATGTTCTGTGCAGAGATGTATGGTGTTCCACGTAGCGAGAGAAAAGAAAAAGTCCTAGAACTTCTGGAATTCTTTGGTCTTGAGAATAAGAAAAATGTAAAATTCAAAGCATTATCTAAAGGTTTACGACGAAGACTTACAATAGCAGCAGCTCTTGTCCATAATCCAAAACTTCTCTTTTTAGATGAACCAACTATTGGATTAGATGTGAAGAGTAAAAGACAAATTTGGAAATTAATTCGCGAATTGAATAAGAGAGGTATAACAATATTTCTTACCACACACAACATCTATGAGGCATTTAAATTATGTGATCGCATTGCAATAATAAATGAGGGAGTAATTGTTGCTGAGGGAACTCCTACCGAATTACGTACTATGGTTTCTGGCAGCAAAATAATTGAATTACAAGTTCACCCCCCAATCAGAGAACCACAAGTATTCTCTAGAATACCTGGAATAGTAAAAGTTAGTACAAGACAAGGTGCAATTCGTATAATGGTAAATGATGTCATAACGGCGCTTGAAGGAATCATAAAACTGCTTAAGGAATCAAACCGAGAAATTGTGATGTTGAATCTCATGGGAGCGGACGCCGAGGAAGTCTTTATGAAACTTATTGATAGAACTAAGGAATCCAAGAAATACTCAGCAGGGTGAATAGAGTATGTTTGAAGACATCATTAAAGCATTCTACATTGCAAAGAAGGATATAAAGGAGTATTACTTAAAACCACCAACAATAAGTTGGGGAATAGTCTTTCCAGTAGTTTTCACACTAGCATTCCTATTAAAGGGAGGACCAAAATCCTCTCATTTAATACCAGGATTAATCGCCCTTGCGCTATTCTTTGGAACTACCTCAATGGCCGCGGCATCAATTGTATTTGAAAGAAAAATTGGTTCATTCGAAAGAATTCTCCTTTTCCCCATAAGCTATCTCGGAATAGCGCTTGGAAAAGTGCTAAGCAGTTTCATCTTTGGAATGGTTTCTCTCGCGACTCTCATCATTGTAGTCATTCCCTTCATTCTCAATGTACACATCTTCTCTCCACTACTTGTAACGGTTTTAGTATTATCTGCGTTAATGTTTTCTGCATTTGGGGTTTTCATTGCATTCTTAATTCGAGATCCAACGAATACAATGTTAATCCTTAATTCATTCAGATTACCAATGATCTTCCTATGCGGTATATTCATTCCCGTATCATCATTACCAAAGTTTCTTCAAGTAGTAGCACTTTTGCTTCCATTAACATATTCAGTAGAAGCAATACGCTTTGCTATTGAGGGAACATTTGATATTATACCACCAATAGTATCAATATTATTAATGATTATTATTATAATATCATTACTGGTGTTATCATCATTGGAAATAAAGAACATGATACCATAGTTCTCTCATTCTTTATGCTATTAATTATATCCAAATCAAACATAATGCAATTAAGTAAACCTGTAATCAATATATACAATAATCTGAAAATTTCAATGAAAACCAAAACAAGAAATATTAAAGGATGCAATTGCTATTGTATTAGGGGTATTATGGTAGATGATGCGAAATTAAATGAACTCATTTTGTAAGCCAAAGAAACTTATCAAAAACTTCTGAGTTACTTATGAGAGGAGATTATTTTGATGCTACAGAAAAAGGCTGGTGTGCTGTTGAACTGATGAGAAAAGCATTGCTTGTTGCAGTCAGTATTCCATTAGAGAAAGCTAAGAATTTGGAATTTTCTATGCCCAATCTTCATTAGATTGCTTAAGGCTATTGGCAGGAGGGATCTTCTCAAAGATTACTTTAGATTTGACTCTTGTTTGCACATTAGAGACTTCTACGAAATGCTTTTGACAGAAGAGGAAATTGCAAATACTTTGCAAGAACTGGGTACTTGAATTGGTGAAATTGAAAACTTAGCTAGAATTCTTTCGAAAATTAATTTAAGTGAAATAATTGAAATGATGAATAAAGCCCTTAAAAATTAAGCGTAAAATTCTCCAAACTAGTGCGGAGTATCACGAAATTCTAAAACGCATTAGTAAAACTATATAACAGGCAGTATCAAGTCTCACAACATGATCGTCTCCGAATGTATTTCAACGAAAGAAACTCTTAGTATTATAAAAATTCCTAGATGATATCAAATTCGACAGGAACTCTTCTTAATCTAGCTCCTTCCGGAGTGAAAATTATGCCCCAAGAATCAATTTCAGGTCGTCCAATTATTACATCAACATCTTTTCTTAAATTTTCAGCAACTTCGAACGTACAACCACCTGGAATCTCTACACCTTGAAACTTTACCTTTAAACGAGCGAATCCTGTAATTACTAAATATCTATTCTCATCAGCAGTACACAATTTATATGGCTCATCCAATGGTATAAATGCATTAAGCTCCAGTGCTAGTCTCTTGGAAATAATGCTTTTACT
This sequence comes from Candidatus Njordarchaeota archaeon, assembly GCA_029856635.1. Classification (GTDB taxonomy): domain Archaea; phylum Asgardarchaeota; class Njordarchaeia; order Njordarchaeales; family JAHKLH01; genus JAHKLH01. The sequence continues at coordinate 2,281 of JAHKLH010000063.1, read as the reverse complement.
AGCTCCAGTATCAACAAGTGCCTTTTTCTTAATTCTCTTACCCCTGTATTCTAATTCAACATCAGCTAATACTTGTTCAATTTTCAATTATCTCACCAAATACTATTAAATTTTCGCCTTATTTAAGCTTGATAACAAGGAAACTCTGTTGTACTTGAGCTAATGTAAGGGATTATTAATAATGAGCTTCAACTTCTTTTCTCCTCTTTGATATTTAATTATGTCATGATTTTATACTCTATCGTTTATATCTGTGAATAAACATCAAAATATTTATGCGACTTTAAATATTCGGGGTTCCCAGTTGAGCCCCCATGGAATTTCAACCAATCTTGAATACTCAAGAAAGGATTATTGGATACATTTGTGCTGGGAGTGAATTTGTTGTAATACGACGCACAACTGATGAAATTCTCTTATGGATGGAACACTATGGTGTGAATATAACGAAATTCATACACAATGGAGTAATCAAAGTTGAAGAGTTTAAAATTAGAGTTGATGAGTGGATCGATATTACTCAAGTCCCTGGAGGTTATACTATTGATTTAGAAGACTATATTAAACTTCTCGTAAAGCTTGTAAAAAATAAAATAGAGAATCGAAAGCTTCTTCTCTCTTTTAGTGGTGGAAAAGATAGTACTGCTAGCCTTATCATACTTTCTAAACTTCAAGATTTCATAAGATTTGATTTGGTTGTTGCGTACTCACACATGCCAATACTTGAACCAGAATCTAATGTTAAATATGCAGAAAGAATTGCAACAAAATTAGGGTATGATTTAGAAATAACAAAACCACCAATTTATCTAGTACAGAAGTATTTAAGGAAAGAAGGTTTGCCTTACCGCGGCTCGCGCTGGTGTACTTATCTTAAAACTAGACCATTACGTGAATTAAAAAAGAAGATAAATGCAGACTATGAAGTTATTGGTGACCATCTCGGTGAATGTAGAGAGCGATTTTTAAGGCTTGTTCATGATTTATTTCAATTGAAGTTTATTTCGCATAAACAATTCAAGCCAATATTCCCTTTACAAATTTTAGATGTAGTTAAAATTGTGCGTAATCATAATGTTGTTCATCCACATTACCTCAAAGGTTTAACTCAGGTCGCTTGTACCTACTGTCCATACAAGTCTCTATATGAATGCAGACTCTCCGAAGAAAACGGGCATGAAGATTTCATTGAGAATGTGCTTAAATTTGAATATAATCGTTGGTATAAGAAGAGAAAAATATCCTTTGATGAGTTCAAAAAATTTGCACTTTGGAGATACAAACCAATTGTCGGAGAAATGTTTATAAAACTAAGAAATTTTGTGTCGGAATTTACTATGGATCGAGTAAGTCTGGATCAAGTTAGGATGTGGATGTCCTCTATTTGGACTAATCCACTCCCAAGGATTCCTATATTGGGGCTAACGAAACTCATTGATTCTCTGTATACATTTTTTGGATCTCACACTGCAGGTCCATTTGATGGTATCAAAATAAGGCATAAAATGACAAATTAACATTGGAATAATTTTGTAAATGTCCACTATTGTATTTTGGACTCAGAATTGCAATTGTTGTATCTAACAAATTTAATTATTTTGCATTACGACATTGTTTCAAGTAACTCCTGTATTCTTCCGCTCATTTGCTCAATAATTTCTCTAGTAGTTCCCTCCGCAATATCGGATAATTCTTCAAAAATCTTCAATGCTTTCTGATATTTTTCACGAGCACCTTTGACATCATTCATTTCACTAAGAATATTACCATATATCACATGAGCTAAAGCATATCCTAATTTCGCTCTTATATCTGGTGGTGTAGTTGATCTGAGAACTGTCTCGTACGAGCCTATTGACATATGTATATTGTCTATTGCTTCCTCAAAATCGCCTATTACTCGTAAGGTGTCTGCAAGAAATCTATAAAGATCTCCTCTTAGAATCCAAAGATCTGGGACTAGAAAATGCGTTGTTTCTAATGCTGTATCTACGTGCTCTATTGCCTCCTCAAGTAAGTCAATGGCCTCGTTTTCTCTTTTGGAATCGATTAGTAGTATTGAAATCAATTGTAATATTCTTGTGTAATTGCTTATTGCCTCACCTAATTGATAATCCGATGTTATAATAGATAATAGAAATATTGTTGCTGCTTCTCTTAATCGTGCAAAAGATACGTCGAGCTTGTTTTTTCTTAAGAGAATTTCACCATGTGTAGCTAATGCTAAGCCATAATTGTTGAGTATCTCGGCAAATCTAAAGTCTGTTGCATGACATAGAGT
>JAHKLH010000062.1 GCA_029856635.1 Candidatus Njordarchaeota archaeon | reverse complement strand
AGATTATGAAGAAATCAAAATATTCAATACTAATCCCTTGCTTTCTGATAGTGATGGAGATGGCTTAACGGATTATGATGAAATAGAATTGTATGGTACAAATCCTCTTGCAATTGATAGTGACAATGATGGATTAAATGATTCATATGAACTTTTAATTAACTCAGATCCAACTAATCCAGATACTGATGGCGACGGGCTGTTAGATGGATTAGAAATTAATGCTGGAACAAAACCAAATGATGCGGATTCAGATGGTGATGGAATTCCTGATGGACAAGAAATTATTGCAGGAACAAATCCTCTAATGGTGGATACGGATCAAGATTTATTCCCTGATAAGTATGATCCATTACCGACATCAAATAATATGCTAATATTTATGCCAGGAATTGCTCTATTAGGTATTGCAAGATTATGGAGCTATGGAGTTTTCAGAAATTGGAAGAAAGACCTTATTGGGTTGGGATTAGCGGATTTAGGAGGAACACATATATTTGCATATCCAGTGGAATTCGTAAGAGAACATGCATCACTGTATTCTTCAGCATTAACTGGAATACACATGCTAATTTCTGAAATGGCGGGAGAACAAAGAACATTAGTAATGCGTGGTGCTGTTTCTATAATTTTATGTGAGGGGCAATATTCGAGAATGTGGGTATTTACAAAGCGCATTTATCCAAAGCTAATCAATGCGATTAAGAAACTACATGAAGCATTAGAGAAGAATTATGCAGAAATCTTATCTCTTCCGATAAGAACGCCAGAAGACATTAAGTCATTAATGGAATTTATACAAACAGAATTAGTATATTAGTCTAATAAGAAAAATGCATGAGTTTTTGTTATTTTAGATAATTTTTCTAAATTATTATCTTTCACTTTCTAGGTTAATCTTGGGGAGATTATTGAGAAAGCATAAATCAGGAGCTCTTACTATACTTGTGATAATGACTGCGATGTTCTATATGATGTCTATTAATATTCTAAAAACAATTTTACCATATTTTGCTGAGGAAATCGGTGCTGAAAGCATATTAATTTCACGTATCCTTTACATTGGTTTTCTGGCGTTTGCTTTTTTTCTCCCCAATCGCTGGTTATATAAGTGATAATTTTGGCTATAAGAATACAATAGTGTTCGCAACAATTACTGGAGCATTATTACTTTTTTCATTTACGCTAGTTAAGAATTACATGGAATTATTGATTGTTCGGATAGTACAAGCATTATTTGGTGTTCTCTTGGGCGCATCTTTCCTTCATTTAGCTAGCGCTTATGCAAAAAGGAATGGAATTTACATTGGATATTTGCGTATTGCTCAAGCATTTGGTATGGCAGCAGGGCCTTTACTTGTATTTATTATTTCAACTTTTTCACACAAGGAATTCATGTTACTATCAGCATTTCTATGCTTGGCTCCATTTTCTGCCTTATTGCTTGAAGAACCAAAGACAAACAAAACTAATATAGATGGAATGCGTGTTATTAAGTACATCATAAGGAGAGAGCTCATTCCTCTTTATTTGTGTACAATTAGTGAAGTTTTGAGTGTCTCAGTGCTTTTTTCATACATTGTTGTGGGTTCAATAAAGAAATTTAACATTTCACAAAGAATGTATGCATTCATCCTATTTGTCACGATTTCCACATTTGGTATTGCAAGCGTACTTGCATCAAAACTCTCTGATCGATATCCTCATCAAAGTGCTATTTTTGGCTCACTAATGATGGCAATATTCACTTATTTGATATTCATCAGTAATGATATATTTCTTTTCGTTACATTTTTCATCGCATTTGAAGCTATAAGCGCATTTGCTTTTAACCCATTATATGTTGTTGCTTCTAAGATAATTTCTGATGAAATGAAAGGAATGGGGATTAATTTAGTTGATGCGATTGTCAACACCACATTTATCACTTTACCATTTCTTGAAATTCTAGCAGAAAATTATGGGTTATATTTCACACTTGTTCCAACAATATTTATATCATTGCTCTCCAGCATATATGCTTTAATAAATCTTGTTCTTCTTAAAAGGTCATGCACAGATAATGTGAATCCGAATGGATTCTCATATCTTTGAGAACAATTTTGAACTTGTAAGTACTAAATTTGACTTATTAACATAAAAGTGAGGTATCTTATTTTTCATATTTTGGTGGAATTTTTGAGTATTCAAATTAGAAAGCTTCAAAAGTATGCTGATAGGGGAATTAAATTCATTGAATCATTTGAAGACTTATTTAAAATGAGTGATAAAATTATTTCAAACATGTTAAAACTGGAAAAGGATGAAATAGTTGCTCTTTTGAGCGAAGCTTCTTTCTTTCGAACACTCGTTCGGTTGGTGATTACAAGATGGAAGTCAAAGAGATACTAGTGAAATTTTGTAGTTTCTTAAATAAGCATAATTTTCTATATGTCATCGTTGGTGGAATTGCAGCAATCCTGTTTGGAGTTCGTAGAACGACCATGGACATTGATGTAATCATTAATATTAAGAACAAAGAGGAATTACTGAAATTATGTGATTTTTTGAGAGAGATAAATTTTTATACTCCCAAAGAATGGGCCTTATCAGCTTTTGAGGAGAAAACACATTTCACAATTTTTACTGGAGGATTTGTGCACATTGATGTTAAATTTCCAATAACTGATCTTGATTTCAGTACTCTCAAGCGAAGAATCAGAATATATATTGACAATACTCCGGTGTTTGTATCTCCCCTCGAGGAACTAATTGCTTCAAAATTGTGCTTGCTACAATCATTAAAGGATATTGAGGATGCGTTACAACTTATGTATATTCATTTGAATCGAATAGATTGGAAATATCTGTTTACGCTTGTTGGTAGAGATCCTCTGGTTTATGCTAATAGAATTCTTGATGATATTTTAAGAGAGTTTAAAGATAATAAGGATGTAATTGCTCGCATTAAAAGAGCTAAAAGTTTGAAGAGCAAGATTGAAGAGACTTTAGAACATTAGTTTTCGAACGAATGAGATACGTATTTTTTATGAATCAAGTTTCGCTTGCTGTAATTACTAATCTAATAATACCCAAAACTTGCGAATTAAATTCCTTCTATTCGTTTTCTTCTTCGATTAATTATGAGAATGTAATCCTCCTTTATTCTTTTTTCTGGCTCCTTTGGGACTCTTTCAATTAACATTTTAAGTATATTAACTAACTGAGAATATTCGCGTATGCCTTTTTCAGTTAAAAACAAATAGATCTTGTTTCGTCTCCTAGTTATAACTTTCTTTGTTTCAATGTAACCTTCTTCTTCAAGTTTCCTTACATGTGTGCTTAAATCACCCCATGTTATCCCAACTGCTTTCTGAACTTCTGCCATGGATTTTGGCCCAAACGTATATAAGAATGTAACAATTAGAAATCTCTTTGGATTCATAAGAGTCTTGTTTAATTTCTTTAAGATATCATCAAAACTCATTTGCTAACCCGCGAAAATTTTTTCTGCTGAAAGCCAAGCATAAACAGCAGTAAATGCGTATATAATCAACATGAGACCCGTTGCTAATATGGATACTGTATCTAATCCAACAGAAAATCCATATATTATTACGAAAGGTGTGGTTATTAAAATAGCGATGCCAGCAATACCATGAAAATGCGTGGTAATGATCTTGTTTCTAATGTAGTAACTCATAATGAAAATATCTGACAGTATTAATGATACTCCAAGACAAGGATACCAGCATATTCCAGCTAGGTACGTTTTGATTTTAATATCAACTTCAATTATTGATAACAAGGAATATCCTATGGAAAAAGGCGCTGAAAAGAACAGAATCCACCTAAGACCTTCATACGAGGGACCTTTAAAATTATATTCAATTCGAAGTATATGAAAGCTTTCCTTAAGGAGAATTTCAGCCTTTACTATGAGAAATGTACCAATGATACAAAATATGACCAAAAGCATTAGAGCATATATCCAGTTTTCAAAAATACCAAACCCTACTAAGAGTCCAGATACTGCAAATGTACCGTATATGAAGAAGGTCATTGCTGTTAATAGGTTATTTCTATATATAATAAGTTTTTTTGCGAAATCTCCTATTCTAGCAATCATTTCAAGCTCTTCTTTCTTAATATTCTCCAAGGAAAACACCAAAATATAATAAATACCACATTTTTCTAAAAGCACGTCCTAACGAGTGTAGTAGTGAAACAAGACTTTATTTCTTTAAATAAACTTAAAAGTGGAAAATATTATGAAAAACTAGTGATGTTCTTGCGTAGCTTTATGAGTGTGATATTAGAGAGAGTTCCTAAGCGTATTATTGAAAAGCCATTAAAAGGAATTGAAAAAATTAAGAATGAATTTAGGAGCAAAATAAAAACTATTCCAGAAGCAAAGGACAATTATATTGGGGTTTTCACTGACGGCAGTTCCACAGTAAGTGAGAGAAGAGGCGCAGGCGTTGCTGTGATTTCTGCAGTAAGTATTAGAATTCAATGTGAAAATAATTCATTTCGTGTAGAAGAAAAACTAGAAATTCCGCCAGAAAATGGGGTTGTGATCTTAATTCCAAGGATGCAACTCACTGCTAGAGCAAATACATTAATGAGAGCTATCGAGTATTTAATTGCTGCTGATGCGGCAAAGAAAGGATGTGATATTATTGCTATGGATGGATCATACATTACAACATTACTTGCTCCTTATACTGCAATTAATTCATCATATAATGAATTGCTTGCATTACTTGATAAAGCCTTTGGTGGAAAGAAAAACGCTACACTGGTTTTCATAAGATTCGCGCAAGATATGAAAGAAATTGTTATTAAAAGAATGGATGATATTTTCTCATACGATGATGGGAATGAGATTCTGTCAAACTTTCTTAAGAATCATTATAAGATAATTGATGAAATTCTCAATAAGACGGAATCTGAAGTTCCCGAGGACTTAAGAATTATATACCAAAACTACATTACTATATTCGTCGAAGAAAATTTTGCTATACGAGCTTTAATTAGATTATTTAGAATAGCAGAAGAGCAAAATGCCTTGCTTTTTTGGATAAGCAAAGATAGCGAAAGCAGAATGTTGACAAGAAGATATCCTTTACTAAGCTTAGCAAACGATTTAAGTGTGCTCGACCTTGTTCTCGAGAATAATCAATACGTTAATGTTGAAGAATTAGTTACATTGCCTATAGTTTCATTACGTAGAGCATCACTTGATCTTAATTCCATTGATGAACTGACTGAGGAAAATGTAAATAAGATAATGAACCAGATATATCCCGCTTTTGGAAGAATGTACTCTGTTTACGCAGTTACAATAAAGCATGCTAAGCAAATATATGAGAAATACAATAAATATTCAGCAATATATGCAAAATACAGAGATTTTGTTATTCAAATAACATATCCAACACAATTCTTTGAGGAGTATACTAAAAGAAATGGTTATAAAAGTGCTGATAAAGTTGTAGAAAAGTTATTAGGAATGCTTAAAACAATAAGTCCGCGAGGATATCCAGAGCCGTTAGTTCATGCACACTTTGCTACAATTCTTTCACGGGATCTTGCAGAAAAAATGGCTAATGGTTTAGAATATAGTTTGAAAATGGCTGGAAAAGATGACAAGAATCTATTCTTATTAGCAAACATCATTGGTGATATGGGCAGGAAACGCATTGGAATATAGCCCATTACTTCAAACTAATCTCGATCGCAGTGCGAAGAGACTCAACTATCAATTCTTTGCTCATGCTTGGAATATCTTCATTGAGCGCCATATCTGGAAAAGGTGGAACATGTATAAAGCCCCCTTTGGCATCGAGACCTAGTTTGTCTATTGTGTATAAGATCGTATACATGAGAGCATTACATAAGTATGTTCCCGCAGAATAAGATTTCTTGGCGGGTATTCCTTTCTGTTTTAATGAATTTACAATGTCTTTTACTGGAATTGTTGCGAAGTAGGCTATAGGACTATCATCAAATATAGGCGTTTCCTCAAATTTAGCTCCATCCGCATCAGGCTTTGTAAAATCGAGAATATTTATCGCCACTTTTTCTACCAAAACTCTTGTGGCATGTGGGTTTAATCCAACGCCGAGAACCACATGTGGTTTTGTTTCGCGTATAATATATGGTACGTTTTCCTTGACAAATTTAACTGAAACACGTGTTTTTATAACTTTGACTTTGTAACTATTTAATATTGCTCCATCTAATTCTCTTGCAGATTCATACGCAGAATTTCTCTTCCATTTTAGAAAAGGACCGAATGCAAAGATTAAAATCATATTTAACACCTATAAAAGTGAGACTAAGTAGCGAATTCTATATTCACCATATATATTATCTTATTGATTAAAGCGCACATTACAACTTTACTATATTCACGTATCTAAAATACACTTTCATTATGAACTATTAGTGGTTAATATGCTTCCAACAGCGCATGCATTCATTACTCTAATTCTCTGGTGGTTTCTCAAAAGCTTTTTCAACGTGAATGACTTCTATTTAATCCCAATGATTATATTTGGCGTGATGATTGATGCTGATGTGATATATGATAAAATGCATAGGGGACTAATAACTCATACCTTTACTTTCTGGATACCAATTTGTCTTTTATTAGCATTATACTCTCTTCTTCTTGGATTTATCGCCTTCTTATCAGTAACGGTGCATCTCCTAATGGATATGATTGATTACAAGATTCGACCTTTTTATCCTATTTTAGACAAGTGGGTTGGATTAGGATTAGTTAATAAATATCATGAGCGAAGGGATTCTCTTTTAGGAAATTTGCTTCTTAACTTAAAAACGCCTCCAGTCTTGGTGATTGAATTGATTATAGATATTATAGGTTTTCTTGTGTTTATTGTGTCTTTTGAAACAATATTAAGTATAATTATGAATTTTCTATCATTTCTTTTTCAGCAATCTTAATTAGATAAGAATTTCTATGATCCGTGTCCTTTTGTTTCCTTACAGAGCAATGAGAAAATTGTAGCAATTATGCCTATGATAAAGAAAATTACGAACATCATTTCATACGAGAAGCAAGTTACGATAGCTCCTGCTATAATTGGTCCGAATATGCTTCCAATAGCTCTTGTTGTATTTACTAATGATAAAACCTCGCTCTCTTTTCCTTTGGGTGCAATATCACGAATATATGGATTTATTCCAGATATTAATAAAGAGTAACTGAATCCAATAAACGCAAATGCGATAGCGAAATCTAAGAAGGTTCTGGAGAACATAAATATTACGGGAATAATTGCTGAAAAGAAAAAGCCTGGAACGAAAAGAGTTTTTCTTCCAATCTTGTCAGCAAGTATTCCACAAACTGTAATTAGAATTATTTGAGTGATATTGTTAAAGATGGATGCAATTCCTAACAAATGTTTAGGGATACCCATTTTTTGCATGTAAACGTAGACAAGGGAAAAAAGTCCCATGATCAAAGTATGTCTTAAACCTAAGCCAATGATTGCATAATAGGCACGAAATTTCTTGAGTTCAAAAACAACAGATATTGAGAATATTGATACAAGTATTCTCTTCAAGGAAATTTTCTGTTTTTCTATTTTCTCCGCTGGAATGAATAACAGAAAGAGAGTAGCACATAATGAACTAATTCCCGCAAAGATAAATAGATATGAAGTTGGCAAGTAATAAAGGAGGATGCTAGCTAATACTCCTGATAAAAGGAAACCAGCTGCAACTGCCGTATTATAAATGGCTAATCTTCTTCCAAAAATGGTTGGAGGTGTATCTTCTGTTAAGTATGCTTGAATCACTGGTGTATAGGCTGCCGAAAATATTGCAGTTAAGAAACGTAATATGAAAATCTGGGTGTATTCTGGAAAAATCACGAAGAGAAATGTGAGAATTGATACCATGAATTGAGTAAAAACAGCCACGATTTTTCGGTTACCTAAGGAGTCTGCGATGTACCCCCATACTGGTGATAAAAACAACATAGGAATCCAATAAATCGTAAGTAATAATGCAATTGCAAAATCAGATACTTTCTTCAAGAAGAAAACTTGAAGTGCAAGTAATATTGTAGCGGGGTTAGATATTTGTAGTGTTGTAGCAATGAAAACAAGTGCTACTTTTTTAATTTCACTTGAATTTGCCATAATGCCCCATCATGAGAATACATGGCTTATTAACTATTGTTTATATTTAACGGATAGGTTATATATCATGTCAATCAAGCTACTTGGGTGCTCTCATTTTCTAAACTTGATTGCTAAAAAAATAAACGACATTTGATTTTTTGATAATGAATTTCTGTCTCATAGATATTTTTGTATTATATTATACACAATAGTTGCAATATATATTATGTAAATCTTTATATTATATAACAATTTTAAATTTTAGCATCTGGTGTAAGCATGGAATTAACAATATTGCTTGCATCAATTGTGATAGTCGAAATTGTAGGTGTTCTTGTTTTTCTGAAAGCTTCATATAAATATCGTTTTGTTCCTTTGATATTGAATGTAGTAAGT
>JAHKLH010000061.1 GCA_029856635.1 Candidatus Njordarchaeota archaeon | reverse complement strand
TATTAAAACAACGTTCTTTACACCAGGATGGGTTGCAGAGCAATATCCAGATTTAGTTAGACTAATAGTCAATGATGGACATGAATTAGCCTTACACGGTTATCGCCACGAAAAATTAGATGAGGCGTCTTATGACGAAGAATATAACATACATAGGAAATCCATAAACTGTCTTAGACGATTTCAAAAGAAAATATATGGATTCCGTCGTCCTTATTGGGAAATCACCAAAAATACCTTTGCAATTCTATCGAAATTTGGAATAACCTATGACAGCAGCTTAATGGACTCTGATGAACCATACGTGTTTGATGTTAATGGAAAAAAGATGGTAGAACTCCCAGTTTATGATTTATTTGATGATTGGATATTATTTGAAATAGAACATCGTCATCCAAAAGATGTTTTAAATATGTGGATCTATGAACTAGATGCTGCACTAGAGGAAGACGTAAATTATTTCTGTTTAATCCTACATCCAGCCTGTATCGGTAGAGCAGGAAGGATTCATATGCTTGATGAATTTATAAAATACGCAATATCGAAAAAATGCGAATTTGCACCAGGGTATGTAATTGCTAGGAAATTATTGAAACAATCTTAATCTGCTCCTATTTGATAAACAAGAATTGTTGTAATCTTCTTTCAACTAACTTATATCTTATAGCAATAGCTAGAACAACTATGAAGTATTTAAATATACTTTGCTCAAAAATTACACAAATAATTATTCCTTTTTATTTTTGAGAACAGGGGATTACTATGGCACAACCTAGACTTGACATAACATGGGATCAAGTTAAACGTGCAATGAGGCAAATTAGACCCTGTGTTTATGAAATACCAAAGAATTTTAGACCATATATGAGAGTTCCAGCAAGACTATACATTTCACCAACCTTACTAGAAAGATTAGAATTAGGTGCAATACAGCAAATAATTAACGTAGCGTCATTGCCAGGAATCGTAAAATGGGCTATTTCATTACCAGATACACATACAGGATACGGATTTCCAATAGGCGGAGTCGCTGCCTTCGATGTTGAAGAAGGTATCATATCACCTGGAGGAATAGGCTTTGATATTAACTGTGGAGTTAGATTACTTGTTAGCAATCTTACAATCAAAGATGTTGAACCTAAGAAAAAAGCACTTCTTCAAGCATTAAAAGAACACGTTCCTGCCGGAGTCGGAGTTTCTGGTATGCTGAGAGTTACTTTTGCCGAACTGGATGAAGTAATGGTTGAGGGAGCTCATTGGGCTGTGAGAAATGGTTATGGTGAAGAAAGAGACTTACAATTTATTGAGGATGGTGGTAGATTATTAGGAGCTGATCCTGCTAAAGTAAGCAACCGTGCTAGACAAAGAGGACGACGCCAATTAGGCTCGCTTGGTAGTGGTAACCACTACATTGAGGTTGAAGTTGTTACTGACATATGGGATGAAAAAGCTGCAAAGAAAATGGGTATTGAAGAAATTGGACAGATCGTGCTAATGATTCACACTGGTTCTCGTGGTTTTGGTCATCAAGTGGCGAGTGATTACTTGCCAGTAATGAGACGTGCTGCTCGCAAATACGGTATTCATCTTCGAGATGTTCAATTAGCTTGTGCGCCATTCAATTCCCCCGAAGGACAAGATTACTTTGCTGCTATGAAATGCGCTGCTAACTTTGCGTTCTGTAATAGAGAAATTATTACTCACTTTGCAAGGCAAGCATTTAAGAAAGTATTTGGTGATGATGTTGAGCTTAAACTCGTGTATGACGTTGCTCATAATATTGGTAAAGTCGAAGAACATTACATAGATGGTGTTAAGAGAAAACTAATTGTACACAGAAAAGGCGCTACACGTGGATTTATAGGAGACAGACCAGAGATACCAGCACCATATCGTGATATAGGTCAGCCAATTCTTGTAGGAGGAAGCATGCTAACTGGTAGTTATGTCTTAGTTGGAACTAATTACACAATGGAGGAAGTTTTTGGATCCACAATACATGGTGCCGGAAGATTCATGTCTCGAGCTGCTGCGAAGAGAAGATGGAGCGGCGCTGCATTAAAACATGAGTTAGCTAATAAGGGTATTTTAGTTGATGCTGTTAGCATGGCTGTACTAGCTGAAGAAGCTCCTGGCGCCTATAAGGACCTGGACCTCGTCGTTGAGGCTGCAGTTAAGGCTCAAATTGCTCGGAAGATTTCTCGACACCGTCCAATCATTGTATGGAAAGGCTAAGTTCCTCAACAACACACAATAATTTACGTTTTGTTTTATAACAACCATACCCAAAATTTGAATTTAGTTTATATCATATTGTGTCTTATAAGATATTTCTGAACGAACACTAAATTAACTTAATTTTTAATGATGCGTGAATTTGCTGATACTTGAAAACATCAATAGTTCCTATTTAGTTCTTATATTAATTCAGTATAATCGAGAGAAAAAATCTGCTTGCTACATTCAAATTGTTAAAAATCCATAAAGAGCTACAAAAAACACAATCGTATTGATTGCTGTTATTATTTCACATAAGTGTAATTGTGTAGTAAGGTTCCAGGCACCCTGTAATTTTGTTCTAATTGAATATCCTTTCTCTTTTCTCCAAGTAAGTCGAAGTGGAATATAGATAAGAATAGCTGGTGCTATGCCATATCCTCCAATTATTGCTCCCGCTATTAATGTGATTAAAGCCCCAATTAGTGTTGCTAAGTATTTTCTATGCAATCTCAATAGGCTTATTAGAGAAATTAGAGACGTTGCTATAATTAGAATTAATGTTAATATGCTTTTTCCAAACGTTAAAACATAGAGAAAAATCACTGCGATCCCATTAAAGAGAACAATAGTAGCAATCTCTCTAACAGCCCCAAAGATTTTATCTAGTTTTGCGCGATTAAGAATTACATCAATGGTTATCTCCCAAGAAATGAATGTTGCAATTAGTAAATACATGAATGGGTTAATTACGATCATGAATACCACGCTTTATTTGTAAATGAAGAATTCATCAACAATTTCGCCATTAAGGTTTTTGTAGATCCCATGGATACAGTCTTCATAAAATTCGAGAAGAAGATACCCCATATCAAAAGAATAATAGTCAAGCTGACTTGTATCAGCATAAATCCCAGGAAATCCCCCACAATTTCCGGTGTATATGTATAATGTGCCATTTATAAAAACACGGCCGTACGCATGAACATGACCCATCAACACAATGTGTGGTTTATATTCATTAAATAAGGGCAATAATATCTTGGATATTTTAGGACTAACACGCTGAGCAATTGCGTTTAAAGGTGGAATATGAATAAAAACTACTTTCCACATGTTATGATTATCCGCATATTGCATTGCTTGAATAAACATTTGTTTCTCCTCGTCAGGAAAAGTGAAATTTTCAGGATCAGCAACGTGAAGAGCTACAAATATAGCATTTGAATACGAAATATTATACCAGAAACCATTATTTGGTAGCTTTAAATACTTGTGATATAATGATGGATCGTTGGTGATTATATCGTGATTTCCAGCTACAGCAATTAAAGGGTGCTTGGCAAGAATTTGGCTTTCTAATTCTAAGAATCTTATCCATGCAGGCTCGCCTCCAACTCCAACAATATCACCACAATGGATAACAAAATCAAACTTCTCTTTTTTAGCACACTTAATGAATTTTTCGAATGCTCCAAATCCAGGGGAATATGTATCAGCGTGAACCAGTACTGTAAATGGCTCATTAGTTGCTGGTGCGGTTTCAAAAGTATGAATAGTACTCCAATTTATCATTCGATCATTTTCAAAATAACCAATAATATAGTGATATCTCATTCTAGGAATTAAGTTTCTCAATGTTATATGAAACAAATCTGATGAAAAATTCGTCACTATTAGCATTCTAATGTAATTATTCCAGCAGAGAACATATGCTTTTTTGTTTAAATTCCACCGCCAGTTGATAGTTATCGTTGTTTTAGGATTCTCGCTCCATGTCAACCAAATAGCAGTCCACCCTTTATTAGAGTCCTCAAAGAATATTGATTTAATTATTGGCGTATACATCACACTAATCAAGATTAGAAAGCACATCCCCTTAATTATGATTATCTTGATTTCCTTCTTAGTCATCAATCACTACACCAGTTTCAAGAAGACATGTACTTTCATGTCTTTATTTTATAAACAGAGTCAAATTATATACGCTTACGAGGATCTATACTCCCAATGAAATGATTCCAAGAATTAGCTCCTGCCAAACTCCTAAAAAAGGAAACTCAGCATAAGGGCGTTCATCATTATTCAGTCATGCTGGGGTTCAGCATTCCAAATGAAAAGACATTCAAATTTATTTTAGTTTTTCCATCACGCTTTCTACCTTATCTTGTGCTTTCCGCTCAATCTTATCAAGACGATCGTCAATATTTATTGAAATAACAACACGCTTTACGCCCATTTTTAAAACTGCTTCATGTGCTACCTTTACTGCGGAGAAGATTTCATCTAGCGAATTAGCCTCGAGAATCGTAGCCATTGGAGTTAACTCAAACTTTATTCCCTTTTCTTTAAGAGCTCCCAGTGCCGCGGCAACAAATTTACTAAGGCTCGTATCCTTTGTTCCTATCGGCGTAATTACAAGGCTCCAAATAAACCTAGCCATTTTTTCCACCTTTCTAAAGTTAATTATGCTTCTGCATCAATATAAACATACTGATTCTGGGTTAGAACTTGTATGAATGTTTTGAAAGTATTTAGTTGGGATATATCAGTTAGTATAGTATATTAGTTAGAAATTTATAGTGGTGCATGCGTTGGTGAAAAGTGAAAGAGAATTCATCTGGGATTTGATGGAGTATGCTATTGAATATGGTCAAAAATTAGGTGCAAAATTCGTTGAAGTTCGCTACGAGGAGCTGTATAGAACTTTGGTTAATTTAGAGAAAGATCGCGTTGTTTCTGTTCGAAATCCAATAGTAAGAGGACTTGGTGTTACAGTATATCTTGATGGAACAAAGGGTTATGGATATTCATGCAAATTAGACAAAACGGGTATTGAGGAAACAGTAAAACATGCTATTAAGGCTGCAAAAATTTCATCAAAATTGGCAAAAGTAAAACTTGAGCCCGCGGAGTATAAACCTGAAAAGTATGTAGGTTTTGTTCCGTCCCTTAAGAAGGATCCATTGTATGTTGAAATCTCAGAGAAAGTTAAAATGCTAAAGGACGCCGTTAGAAACACTTTAAAGAAGAACGTATTAAGCTTAAGAACAACATATGTGGACTTACGTGGAGTAAAAATGTTCCTGGCTAGTGATGGGTTAAGACGCCGATGGGAACCTTATCTAGTCGGAGTTTCTGCATATGCGACTGTAAGAAAAAATGGAAACGTTGGAAGCAATGCTGAACTTAAAGGAGCGTCCCGAGGACTTGAATTATTCGATGAATTTCCAATTGAAACAATAATTTCAAAAGCTATTTCTGGAGCTGAAGAAATAGCAATTGCTAAAAGAATAAGGCCTGGCAGATATCCTCTAATATGTAATCCTGAATTTGCAGGAGTAATTGCACATGAATCATTTGGGCACTTAACAGAAGCAGATTCCATATGGACAAAAATGAGCATTTTACACGATAAATTAGGAGAACAAATTGGTTCAGAACACGCAACAGTTATAGATAGTGGAGATCCCATTAATTATGGATGGTATCAACCATACGACGACGAGGGAATTGCATGTAAAACAGTTGTGATATTGGAAAAAGGCGTACTAAAACATTTCTTGACCACGAGAGATACAGCACCCTTACTCAAAATGGATATAACTGGAAACGCTCGTGCAATAGATCCATTTCATCCACCAATTCCTCGTATGCGAAACACATACTTTGGTGCAGGCGATATGTCAAAAGAAGAATTATTTGAGCTCATCAAAGGAGGAGTATACGTGGAGGGTAGTCTGGGTGGAGAAACAGAACCTACGGGAATATTCACCTTTGGTGCAAATAGAGCGTACTGGGTTGAAAATGGGGAAATAAAGTATGCATTGAAAGCAGTTAATGTTCGTGCGCATATTCTTGATTTTCTCAAGAACATAATTGGTGCTTCAAAAGAGATATTTGTTAGGGGACCAGTACTGGGAGGATGCGGAAAGCGCGGGCAAGCACCATTGCCAGTAGGTTTAGGTGGACCTTACCTTGCTGTTAGGGAAGCAATTATTGGGGGTTAGGTGATGTATATGATGGGTTTGATAGAAATTGGAGAAAAGTTTGTAAAAAGGGCGAAAAAATTTAATGCTGACGAAATTGAGCTATTCGTTGTCCGCGAGGAACATACCCGAGTGGAATTCGTTGGAGAAGATATACTAACAACATCTGGCATATCCGAACATGTAGCAGTTCGTGTTGTAGTAGGGAAATCATTAGGTTTCTCGTCTGTATCATCATTGAGAGAAAACGAAATTGAGAATGCTATCAAGATTGCAGTAAAAATTGCCAAAGAAAAACCAGCTGATCCTCACTTTAAGCATTTACCAGATCCAGAAAAACCAATTGTTTCTAAAGGTCCATTTGATGAGCGTATACTAAATGTTTCTCCAGAGATCATTGGAAAATACGTCTCAGAAGCATTGAATAGTGCATATTCTACAAGTAAGTATTTGAAAAAAATAGAAGGCATCGTGTCTTTATACTCTGTAAACAAGGTTGTTGTTAACTCACGCGGAATTTGTGAAGAGGACTCTGGAACATTCTTTGCCTCATGGATTTGGGCTATGCTAAAGAAAAACGATGAAATTTCACAAGAAATGCGCGTTCTTACCTCACGTATGCTTAAATTAGAATCTCTTCCAGAATTATTTAGAACCACTGTCAAAAGAGGAGAAGAGTACTTTGGGAAGAAAAAATTACCATCAGATTTTAAGCATGGGCCAGTTATATTTGAAAATGTCGTCGTTCCGAGCATCTTCGCTACGACTCTTCTCTTCAATTTATCAGCACGAAATGTTCAAGAAAAACGAAGTGTTTGGATGAATAAACTCGGGCAACAAGTTGCTTCTAAGAAATTCACATTAATTGATGATGGTACAATGGCAAATGGCTTCTATACATTTCGTGTTGATGATGAAGGGGTTCCAATGAGAAGAAAGGTAGTTATAGAAAATGGCGTACTTAAAACATTCCTGTACGATTCTTACGCTGCTCTTCGCGAAAATAAAAAGAGCACTGGTAATGCTCTTAGACCATCACCAACTTCTGAACCACAAGTAACGTTTACGAATGTAATTATAGAGGGAGAAAAAGGCTCTATTGATGATCTAATAAGAGAAGTTGACAAGGGTCTTCTCATTAGATCGTATGTTATGGGCTCTCACTTAGTTGATCCTGTCCGGGGAATCTTGTCGGTTACATGTCCTATGGCGTTCTATATAGAAAATGGTGAAATTCAATACCCTCTGAAATCTGTTATCGTTTCGATTAACATATTCGAAGCATTGAACAATATCGTAAGGATCGGGAAGGATTACGTATCGTATGTTAATTTCTTCGTTCCATCGATGTTGATCTCAGGTTTATCCTTCACGTGAGCATTCTCGCAATTTATTCAAGCATTACCACATATTTTTCAGCAAAACCACATTAATTCAGAAAACTCTGTTTATATTTTTTCAAATACGGAGCACAAAAGGGTTAAAGACAAAACTTTATTTTTAGAGAATGAGGTTACGTCTATGAAACACATTAGGACAATTATACGGAATGAACTGAAATTACATTGGTTTTCTCTAGCGTTGACCTTGATTATAATTATAGCAAATTTAATTGCCTTTGGCTTCAACTTCTATGAAAGACTTTATATAATTCCCGAACGCGAGTTAACGACATCTAGTACTTGGTACGTATTTTTCACATTTACTTATTTCCATTCATCTTTCTTCCTTTTTCTGTCAAATATCATCGCATTCTGGTGGGCTTTGCGAACTGCCGAAAACGTAATCCAACGAAGGAAAATTTTATTAACCATGGCTATTTTGCCCCCAATTATTGGTTTAATTAACTTGTTCATGTGCCTCTTTTTTATGAAATCGCACAACATAATTATAAACGCAATTGGGGCAAAAGAAATCTGCGGATTGTCGCCAATTACTTTATTTTTATTAGTGATTGTTTCAATGAATAGAATAAAGCAAAAAAGATACAAAAAAATGTTATTTTTCATGTTTGTTCCTCCCTTCTTGATCGTTCCATACTACACGTTTCCGCATCATGTAATAATCTTTTCGATAATCATTGAAATACTCTTGCTATTTATAATGACATTTTGCGATCAATATCCTCGAATTGCAGATTTAATCTCTATTACCTTAGCAATTCTTACTTCAACAATGTTCATAGAGCATAAATTACCTGATGTTTCAATACATAGTACAAATCTCATAAAGACAAAAGTTGCAAAATACGTAAACTTCCTTAATATTTTGGTAGCAAATAAAGTATCCTTCTAGAATTCCTAATCAGCGCTGCCACCTATCATCATCACTCAGCGCGTCACAATATCATCATTCTAAAACGTAAAAG
>JAHKLH010000060.1 GCA_029856635.1 Candidatus Njordarchaeota archaeon | reverse complement strand
CCCACAACCTTCCCCGATGTCATCTACTTCATATTTTCATAAAACCCAGAGATTACTGAAAATAAAAATTAATTTAGGGAAAACAATCAATAGGGACTATTATGAAAGTTATTCTAGGCTATTCATTTGGTCGCGGGAATCCACAACCTTGGAAATACTTCGAGGTACCGGCAATAATGATCAATATCATTGATGCCAAGAAACATGATTTTCCTATAATTGATTATAATGGCGAACTTTGGGTAGATTCTGGGGGTTTTCAAGTTTTAAATAATGGTCTTAAACTCGATCCAAAACGAGTAGCTAAATGGCAAGCTAAGTATAATCCAGATTTTGCCATAATGCCAGATAATCCTAAATGTCGGAGAATCTCCTTAGAATGGTACAAGGAATATCTAAAAAGTAATCCTCGTCCAGAAAACTGTATTCCAGTAATTCACCCTAACTGGACTATAAAAGAAATAGACGAACTTCTTGCATTAATTGATTCTGATTACATTGCAATAGGTGGTTTAGTGCCGTATTTCCGCGTACCACTGAAACGAAATAAAATTCGAGATGTTATCGAGTTTGTGATGTACATAAAAGAGCTCTTTGGATGCAAGATTCATGTACTTGGTGTTGGTGGTTATCATATGATTCCAATTCTCAAAGTGCTTGATGTAACATCATTTGATACTAGTTCTTGGATCATTGACGCCGCATACGGACTTATTCGTGTTGGGTCAAAGGCATATTCTGTAAAACTGAAAAATAATGGAAAGAATCCAGATCTTCCTTCCGGCTTCGTTTGCAACTGCCCTGCATGCAAGGTATTTGGTAATGATATTAAAAAGAATGGGATTAGAGGACTACGAGCACGTGCCCTTCATAATGCATGGAACCTCTTAAATTTCGTACGAGAGATGAATAAGAAAACAACAAATGAACTAGTTTCTTTAATACGTTTTAGAACTATCAAGGGAATTCTTAAGGGGTTCCTAGAAAAACCAAGAACAATATCCATGTTTTCACCACTTCCGCAATTCTTTAGGCTTAAATAGCACCTATTCTTAGGAGTTATTTACTCTTTATCAATAGTTTCTCATTCTAGCTGAAAAATATCTTACGTATGTAACCATGATTTGATAGCTTCAAGAAACGCTTTCCACACACTTGGATAGCAATAAACCTCACTCGCATTATTGTCATAACTTGGATTCTTGACTGTTGGAGGATCAAAATCTGGAACAATCTCATCAACAGATTCCTCTACAAGTGGTCTATCTGGTGATGATGGAACTAAGAATGCAATAGAATGCTCAAAATAATCCTTATTTCGCTTCCAAAAGGACTCTATGACTTTTCTAAGTTTCTTAGTGACTTCTTCAGCTGCCGGTCCTTCCCATTTGAATCCAAGTTTTTCAGATCCTGGAAAGAAAGGACAATCATAAATCAAGTTATATCCGCGCCATTGGAAATTCCAATATTCTTCTGGTTCAAGTGCTAAGGGGATTGAAACTGTTATCATGTGAGCATCTTTCAATTTTGGCTTTATTTCATAAATTAGCCGTCGATATAATTCATCCCTTGCTTCTGAGTAGGGCTTATATGCACTGCATGGAACAAGTAATAACAGAGATACTTTGCGAAGGAGAACATATTCATTTGCAATAAAATTAAGCCAATCCTTAATCGGGGGCTCTTCTATGGCTCTTAAAACTGCTTCTGGTGTGGGGAGAAATAGTTTAGGATTAAGTTTCGGATTTATTTTCAATGCTTGCTTTAAACTTATTTTCATGAAAACACCTCTAAAAATCTGTCAGGTTCTACTTTTTTAATTGGAATAAACGCGGCATAACTGTATAGCGGCTCAAGCTTTCCCAGATGAAAAATTGGATTTCCATGATCATCTATTGTAACATAATTTCCAGTTAGATTCATTTTTCCTCTCCAATAGTGTATAAAAAGTTTTGTTTCATCACCTAATTCGTACTCTCCAGCGATTGTAAACCAGAGTTCTGACTGTGGCATGTAAAAAATTGCGGAAATACGATTGTTCTGTTCAATTGTTATTCGAATTAAATCCGAAAGTGTCTTGGATTTCAGCGCATATATCAGCTGTTTCTCACTAAATTTCTCAACAATAACCTCGTAATCAAGATCTGGCCACTTCTTTTGATATCCACCTTCAATCAGAAAAGACGGAAAATCGGAAACTCTTATTATTGGAATATACGCGCCTACGGGTTCCTTTAAGTCGTTTCTTAATTCCACTTCCTCCTTAGGGGCATCATTAATTCTAACGAAATTTTTAGGCTCTTCATCAGACAAAACAAAAAAATTAAGAAGAATCTGCTTCGAACGCCTGAGACCGTAGAGGACAGAAACCAAGTATTTCCATTTTGAATTTGATGGTATAGCGATTATCGGTAATACATTTGTCTCAAGTTCAGAAGATATAACAAATGCTAAGCGAACTAATGTTACAAGGTCTTTAAGTTGAAAATTGATTATCTGATATTTAACAGTAGTCATTCTCATCATCTTGTAAAATTCTAACATCCAAAAACAAAAGTGCATTGAAAAATAATTACAATGCTTTTGACTTTGATTTCATATTAGAAACAAGAGTGATTCCGTGATAATCTTCGGTAAGTTTCTTACGGGTGTACGTTTCTTTGACAAAAAAGGAGGCCTTAAATTTGGCGAAATTTATGAATTTGTAGGCGGACCTGGTAGCTATAAGACCGCACTTTGCCATCAGATAGCCGTAAAGTTCGTGCAAAGTACTCAGGGAAAAGTGATATATATCGATACTGATGGAACATTTCAACCAGAAAGATTACTAAGGATTTCTAAGGCATTTTCTATAAACGAAAAATTATTAGACAACATCTTTGTTTCACGACATTATGAATTTTCTGAACTGATCAATGAACTGAAAATGATCCCTAAAAAAGTGGATAAACCTTTCCTATTAATTATTGATTCAATTATCACCCCTTTTGCTTCAATACCACGAGATAGGAGAATAGAAAGCTTATTCCTCCTAGCAAAGCACTTAAGACGCATAGCATATCTTGGAAATGCAGTAGTAATTACTAACCAAATCAGAGCATACAGGCAATCGGAGTTTATTTCAGAGCTTGAGAAACAAATTCGACTTCCAACAACTATATGGGAAAAACTCGGCGTGCTTCCAGCACTTCATCCCCTTATCGACACGTTCATCGATACTAGAATCTTCTTACAAAAGACATCGCGAAAAATGATTATAGGCAGAATCATTTTTTCAAGAAGCTTGAAAGAGGAAATTTTTGGTATAAGGGTAATAGGGGACATCTTAATATAGTTCCTCAAAATAAACCGGTTTTCCTTAAACATATAATCATTACTACATGATTTTTAGGCGATTCATATGCCTTTGCTCAAGGATCCTCACGACCTTCGAATTAGAAATCTCATTGTGAAAGATTCCTCTGAAGTAACAATTGTTGGTGTGCCATTTGATGGTGCTGTAGCTGGACGTCCTGGTGCTCGCTTTGCTCCCGAAGTAATTCGTAACTTTCTCTATTCTTATACTCCCATATGTTACGGCGTAGATCTGCGAAATCTCGCAATCGGTGATGTTGGCGACATTGATATAGATCGCGAAAGTATAGAGAATACTTGGAAATCAATTGGAAATAGTATATTTGAGCTTCTTAACAAATGCGAACGTCTAATTATTCTCGGCGGCGATCATTCAATCACATTTCCAGCAGTAAAAGCTTTTGAAAGAAAATTTGGTAAAATCGGATTAATTTATATTGATGCACATTTAGATCTAAGAGAACTCCCTGCGGGTCAGCTTTCATCTGGAATTACTGTTCATAAAATTTTGCAAGAGTGCAAAATCAATCCAGAAAACATAGTTTACATCGGAGTAAGGGAATGGGTTAATGCGCCATATTACCTAGATAAAGCTAAGAAATTAGGTATTACTGTGTTTACTACTGACATTACGGCCGACAGAATTGATGAAATTACACAACAAGCATATAACATTGCCTCATTTAACACAAATGCCGTTTACATTTCTTTTGATGTTGACGTACTTGATGTTGCTTTTGGACCAGGCGTAAATGCAACAAGTAGTGGAGGACTAACGCCTCGAGAAGTTTTCCGAATGATGAGAATCCTCGGGAATCAACCAAAGGTGATTGCAATTGATTTCGTTGAGTTATGTCCCCCGTACGATGTAGCAAACGTCACCGCACAAATAGTAGCAACATCAATCTTATACTTCCTTGCAGGTTATTCAAAACTGAAAGAATTAAGAGAAACAACTCAACATAAAACATGATTTCTTTGCAGACATCATTCAATTTACCCTTAGTTACATCTAAATCAAACATAATCACAGCGTTCTGCAGTGATACTTTAAATTACACTTTGTTTTTTCTCAAAATATGTGGTGTTTTCTAATGCAATTATTTGGTACTTCAGGAATTCGTGGCGTATTCCCAAAAGATATTGATGCTAAACTTGCACTTAAATTAGGATTAGCAGCAGCTCACTTCTTCGGTGAAGGAGCCACAGTCATTGTAGCACGTGATAATAGATTCTCATCGGCATCTATATCACATGCAATTATCTCGGGTTTAACTGGGGGCGGTTGTGACGTAATTTATTTAGGAATTTGCCCAACACCTGCCGCGCTTTGGTATTTGAAAGCCCAAGAAACGACAGGCGCAATTATAGTCACTGGTTCACACATGCCTGCTGAACGCATAGGAATTCTCTTCTTCAAGGATGATACGTCAGAATTTTCAAGAGAGGAAGAAGAAGCTTTTATGAATGTACTCAATAAAGATTTGAAGTTCAAGCCATGGGATAGAACAGGGGATGTTGTTGAGGATTCTGCAAAAGATTTCTGGATTGAAGGCATTCTGAGTTTAGTTGACATTGATAAAATAGCTGAGATGAAGGTCGTTATTGACACTGCAGGAGGTGCTTGCTCCGGTGGATATTTACGGGAGGTTTTAGAATCTGCTGAAATTTTTGTGCACACGATAAATGATTCCCCAGATTCCTTATTTAGACTTCGTGATCCATTTCCACGACTAGATAATTTAATCCCATTAATGAAAATTGTAAAAGAAACAAATTCTGATATCGGCGTCGGGACAGATACTGACGGGGATCGCGCTATTTTTACTAGTGCTTCAAATATATATTGGGGCGACGTATCTGGTGCTATATTCATTAGGCAGTTAATCTCCCAAGGAATCAAGGAGTTCGTCGTGACTGCAAATACATCACTAATAGTTGAAAAAATTGTACGAGATGCTGGTGGAGTAATTCACTATTGTGACATTGGTGCGCCAGACATAGTCGAAGAGATGAAGAAAAAAGATGTTTATTTCGGAATGGAAGAAACGGGTAAATACATTTGGGTAGACAGTATTTTGTATAGTGACGTAGCATTGGCTACACTAAAAATGCTTGAAATACTTGTCGACACAAATCTTTCGCTTGATGAATTAGCACAAACTTTACCAAAAACACACATTGAAAAGATCTCAATTCCTTGCCCGGAGGAGAAGAAACCGAATGTGATTAGTTATGTAAAAGAGAACGCTGATAAACTTGGTGACATCGAGAAGAAAATTGAGTTGCGAACCGGAATTCGTGTGTTCTTTAAGGATGAAAGCTCGCTACTTCTTCGAGCAAGTGGCACAGAACCAGTATTCCGTATTTATGCTGAAGCTAAAACAAAGAAGAGAGTTGAAGAACTTCTTCGACTTGGAGAGAAATTCATTAAAAAAGCATTATCATAGGAACTTATGTTCATTCATAGTTGTCTTAATCATTTTAATTAGATCGCATACTCTTGGTCTTAAATATTCGGGTAAAAGAGGATCATTCAAGTAGCTTTCTAGATCCTTCAATCTTTTTGAAATCCATGCAGCATCTCGCTTTTTAAGAGCTAATTTTAATTCACCCTTCAATGCCTTCAAGTGTGCTTCATAAGTGTACGGATATGCTTCATTGAAAATGTTCTAGGAGATTGTATACCCTCGTTCCTTAAGAAACATCACTTCTAAAACTTCATGCAAACACAGATATGGATTTGAAGCTATGGTTTTCAAATTTGTTTTATCGCCTGTGTAAGTTGGTGCAGTAAGGTAAATTTGGAGTTCACGTAATGAAACTCTACAGTTATAACCTAATTTTTTAGCAATCTTACATCCTATCTTCAGTATTTTCTTTAGGAGTTCTTTTGCCTCGTATGTATTACTCGGCAAGAATAATTACCTATTTCTCAAAAACAGAAGTCAAAAATATCTTTAAGAGAAGTGAAAATTATGTACGACGAGAATATATTTTGTCTAGATGGGATCTGGAAAATATTCCCAGATCCCGATGAAACTGGCGAAAAAAGAGGCTTTTATAAGCCAGAGTTTGACGATAGTCGTTGGTATGATATAGAAGTTCCTAGTCATTGGCAAGATAAGATTGCTGATCTTAGAAACTACGCTGGAGCCGTTTGGTATAGAAAACGTTTTAAATATGAGAGAAAACAAAAGAACGGAAGTGTATGGTTGGTATTTAAAGGCGTCTTTTACAAGGCTGAGGTCTGGTTAAATGGAAAAAAGCTAGGGAAGAATGAGGGATATTTTTTCCCATTTAAGTTTGACATTACTCCTTTATTAAGTGAAGAAGAAAATGTTTTGGCAGTTAAAGTAACTAGTAGAAATGAGAAAGATTTGAACAAGAAAACACAAGTTGGTGGAGTATTTTATCATTGGGATTGCCGTAATCCTCATTTCAATCCTGGGGGGATATGGAATAGCGTTTTAATTTACGAAACCGGTCCTGCGTGTATAGAGAGAGTAAAAATAATTTCCAACATACTTTCCAAAAAACTCGCAAAGATAAAGGTAATTTTGTGGATATTCAGCAAAGAAGACACAAACGCAAAAATTGTATTGCGTATAAAACCAAAGAACTTCAAAGGAAAGGAAATCCTTGTCGAGTTTGAAGAGAGGTTTAAAATTGGATGCAATGTTATTCATAATGAAATCAAAATAGAAAACGCTAGACTTTGGTGGACTTGGGATTTAGGAAAACCAAATTTATACATCCTAGAAGCTACAGTAATGATTGATGACGAAATCTCTGATGTTAAAAGAGAAGTTTTTGGTATTAAGGAAGTTAAAATTGTTTGGAAAAGGAATAAATTTGAATTTTACTTGAATGGAAAGAGACTCTTTCTAAGAGGAACTAATTACGCGCCAACGGATCAACGCCTTGCTAGAGTGACCATAGATAGAATCAAAGAGGATGTAAAATTGATGCGCGAGGCAAATATAAATATTGTTAGAGTTCATGCTCACGTTGGTAGGCCAGAACTTCATGACATACTTAGTGAGGAAGGAATTCTTGTTTGGCAAGATATGCCTCTTATTTGGTTTTATGATAAGAAAGTAAAGAAAGTAGCCATAGAAAATGCAAAAAAACTAGTTCATATGCTTGAAAATAAAGCTTGTCTTGCATTCTTTAATTGCCATAATGAGCCATGCAAATTCCCATTTAAGAAAGATCTTCTTAAAAGCGGTTTGATTTTCTTTACTGCTATTTTATTCTCAATGTTCTTTGGATTCATTGGACATAAATTTAAAACAAAATTAGTTAGCATACCTTTCTTAGATAGAATTATGTCCATACTCACTACGCCTCTGATTCCAGACTGCTTTTTCCTCACATTTGGGTTCTTCCTTTCTCTGCTTTTAATTTTCATTTTCATCTTTCCAATGATTGCTTATACAGCAGATCCTTGGTTAGGAATAATCTCTTCGTTTATACTTGCAATTCTATTTCCACTTGATGTCTGGACTATAGCAATTCTTCTCTTTATCTTAACTGATGATGTCTTTTCATTTCTCTTATTTAATTCGAACAAACGAAAAATTGCAAAGGCTGTGCTTGAGACAATTAAGAAAGAAGATGTGAATCAGCACCCAGTAATCCTAGCATCAGGAATTCCAGGCTACTTTTTCAATGGAACCGATACTCACATATATAGCGGCTGGTATGTTGGGTGGATTATTCCATTTAAACGTTTTAGAGGATATCGTCAGCTATATTTACTTAAACCATGGAAACGCATGCTAAGATTCGTAACAGAATTTGGTGCTCAAGCATTTCCTTGCAAAGAAAGTCTCCTTAAAATATTACCAGAAAAATTACGCCAAAAGATACTTACAAAGCCTTGGAAAGAAGTATACAAGGAAATTGCAAAATACCTAAAACTTCACCATCAATATCAACCACGGTTCATGCGTTTTTGGATAAATCCTCTCAAATTTGATTCTCTTGACGACTTTATTAAAGCTACTCAAGAATATCAAGCAGAATTAATTAAGTTCTATATCGAATTTCTTCGAAGACATCGATTTAATCCAACTGGAGGAGTACTTCAATTCATGCTAACTGATTGCGCACCCGTTATAACCTGGGCCGTTCTAGACTATTGGAGAAAACCAAAACAAGGATATTTTGCTATGAAATTAGCATTCGAACCAGTTTACGCATTTGCAGACTGGCCCAGGCCAAGATACAAGATTGGAGAATCATATCGAGGAAACGTCTATGTTGTTAATGATCTCCACGAGAAGATCCATGCTGAAGTAATTGTAGAGAAAATTTCAACACGAGGAAAAGAAGAGATCTTCCGGAAGAATCTCGAATTACCAAAGGATTCATTACT
>JAHKLH010000006.1 GCA_029856635.1 Candidatus Njordarchaeota archaeon | reverse complement strand
TGAAAGAGTAGCAACAGCTTTAATTGAAAGCGGCGGTCTTGATGTAATTGAAACCCTTGCAGAACTACGTGCACACCATGCCAGGGGCGAACATGGATATGGTATAAATCTATTCACACTAAAGGTTGAGGATCTAACAAAGTCCGGAATATTCGATCCCATCAGAGTAAGAAAAACCGTCTATAAAGCTGCTGTTGAGGCTGCAATGACAATTCTGAGAATAGATGACATAATAGCGGCCAAATCAGCTTTTGAAGAGAAGGGCGAAGAGACAAAGACGCCAGAGTCCTCCGAGGAAGAATAAAATCGTTTCCTTTGTTAAATAATTTTTACAATTTCTTCTAATGAATTTCATTATTTTTGTAACAATCTTTTACTTTCAATTTCTAAGAAAAGACTCTGAATTATATCATTAATAATCCTAAGCAATATTGCGTTAAAAATTCTGGTTTGCCTTCTTATGCTAGCATTACCATAAAGCTTTCTGGAGTTTCATCAATTGTTTGATTTTCTTGCAAAAGTCCCTTTTCTCTCAATATGGCATTTGTTAATAACCAAAAGACAAATGCTAATGCTTTTCTTCCCTTGTTATTTGATGGAATTGCAAAGTCAACCCAGGAGAGAGTATTATTTGTATCAACGAGTGCAATAATAGGAATTCCTCTCAAATTTGCTTCTTCAATAATATGTCTCTCTTTTGCTGGGTCAGTGATTAGAATGATTTCTGGCTCGGTATAACTAACAAGTGCAGGGTTTGTTAGTGTTCCTGGTGTGGCGCGTCCAATGAAACATTTAAATCCCGTG
The DNA here is from genome assembly GCA_029856635.1 of Candidatus Njordarchaeota archaeon. Lineage (GTDB taxonomy): Archaea > Asgardarchaeota > Njordarchaeia > Njordarchaeales > JAHKLH01 > JAHKLH01. The sequence continues at coordinate 18,801 of JAHKLH010000006.1, read as the reverse complement.
TATTTGGAAAATTTAAGAGCTGGTTTTTGTGCATATAATCTTAGTGCAAAAACGGCAACGTCTTCTGAATCATAGAGGGATAAAAGCCTTGCAGCAAGCCGAAGCCTTTCGTCAGTTTGTATAATATTTAGAAGCCAAACTCCATGTTTCTTCTTGTATACAAAACGACGCATGTCCTTAGTTAGTTTGTTTGTACCTATGTGGACACCGTATTTCACATAAGCTGAAATAGGAGCTAGCTTAGTTTCGCCGAGCTTTTCCATCTCTTTAACATCACTTGAAATTCGAACACGAATTTCGCTTCTTATTCCAGACATCTCATCACCATTCTCTCACAAATACTCACTTAAGATACCTTTAAACCTTAATAAAGAATTTCGTTGACATTGAACTAAAAATAGGAGAATTTTAATGAAAATTAATCAAGGACGACGGGCTCCTTTCCGTGTTCGGAATGGGAACGGGCGTTATCCCGCGCCCTGTGGCCGCCAGCCCCGAATGGAGCTGGCAGCAACGAGCCTTCGGAGGGGCTCGCGCACCCTCCTAGCAGCCCGTCGTGGCGCGGCTTAGCTTCCGGGGAGCCCGCCTTAGACCGTTATGTATAGAATGAGTTAACATATAAAAAGCTTAATCTTTAACTGAAATTGTTTTTGTTTAATGTTTCTGTTGGGGAATCTTGTAACTAAGGGTTAACGAGTTATAAGGAAAGGATTTTTTGTTACCTCTTCTGTTATGTTAGTGATGATCTAAAACTAATTTTCGAAAATATATGGTTGTGATAATTTTCTAGCCATGATTTTGTAGTTTTGTCAGACTGCCCATCGCTCATCATTCTTCAGACAAGGCTAAATTCATCATCCCAATATATTATACTGTTGATTCATTTTTAACTTGTAAGTACTTCTCTGATTTCTTTCCAGATTTCTTCTCCTCTTGCTTTTTCTGCTACTTGTTTCTGTATTTCTCTTCGTAGATCTTTTGCTTTTTGAATTGTTATGTCTTTTGCTCTAATGATATCATCGATTGTGAATCCTCCTCCTTTCATTTTCTGGATTGTGCATATTTCATTAGCGGAGTTTACTGCTATTGTTAGTCTTGCACTCATGAGACACTCTTCTTGTTTGTTTGGGTCTAGTACCATTTGTTCGCCTATTTTTGCGAATGTACATGATATTGGTATGTCGCGTATTGGTAATGGTTTTCCTTCTTCTCTTTTTAACTGTGGTTTTCCGCTTGAAAAATCTATTTCAGGAACTCTTGTTGTTAGTAATGCTGCTACAGCTCCAATTAATGCTGTGTCAATTAAGTTTCCATTGTCGTCTATTGGATATATGTCCACGTTTATTACCCAGCAGAGTTCGCCGGGATGTATGACAAGTTCATCTAATGCTACCATTCCTGACGATCTTATTGCGCGATCCACTACCCTCGCTAGTTCAATTGCATATTCATTTGGACCAAGTTCCCAATAAGGAGAAGCAACTGGTTGAAATTCGGCATTTACTACGAGTACTCCTTCATTAGGTGTGTCTGGAAATGGTTTTCCTAGTGACATTTTTACTCCAACAAGCACTTTTGTGTTTCCTAAGAGCACTAATGCGCTTCCCTCTGCTTTCTCAATTGGCCCAGGGATTATTCTTAACTTCCTGAATTCGAATAGTTTTCTTCCGTCAATTCTTTTTTCTTCTTTCAGTAATTCAAGAATATTTTCCTTGATAATGCTGGGAATGATTTTTCTTTCTTCCTCCGCCATGAAATTCACCTATAATACAACCTTTGTTCTAGCTTTAAGCGCTCTTTCTTTTAGAGCTTTTACTTGAAGAGAGTAAACATTCCTCAGCACTTGTCTTGCAGTTTCTAATGCTTGCTCGAAAAGATGTGGTGACATTGTTCCATCCATCTGTAAAAGTGTAATTTCTTCTTGTGGAAATAGCATTGCAATCGGCATATCTGACTCAGCGTAATTGTCTTCAACCTCATCTAGGTCAACTATGATGGTATCACCAACTCTTCCAACAGCTATTGCTACAACTAATCCTCTCATTGGAATACCAGCATCTGCTAACGCTAAAGATGCTGCATTAATTGCTGTAGTACGTGTGCCGCCATCAGCTTCGATTACAAGACAGAACACATCAATTGCACATTTTGGATATTTTTCTAGAAATAATGCTGGTTCGAGCGCACTTGCAATTACCATACTTAATTCTATTTCGCGCCTAGAGGGAGTGGGGCGTTTTCTTTCCCATGTAGAAAATGTTGCCATACGGTATGAAACTCTCAATAATGCTCGATCGGGAAGTGCTAGGTGTCTTGGATGAACCTCTCTTGGACCATAAACTGCGGCTAATACTTTTGTTTTGCCGAACTCTACTAATGCTGAACCATCAGCTCTATCTAAAACGCCTACTTTCATTGATATTGGTCGTGTTTCATTCGGCGCTCTCCCATCATGTCTTCTTTTTTGTTCATCAAGTAATTGGACTTCGCCTTTTTTCATTCTAATCACTTCTAATGCTTTTCAAAACTTTTTCGTATCAATAAAAAACTGGATTTCTTTTTTGTGTTAAAGATTATTTGTGAAGGAGTCTTGAATGAGTTCCAAGCATCGTAGCATAGTTATCCCTGGCGAACCTATTGTTAGGGGTACTCAATGGAGAACAGAGTTTGGGGCCTATAAAGATGGTGATGTTGTTAGGGCGTATGTTATGGGTATTGCACACATTGATTTTCGAAAAAGGACTGTTAAGGTCATTCCTCTTCGATATCATCAGTATATTCCAAAGGTGGGAGACATAGTGATAGGAAAAGTTGTTGATTATGGTCCCGTTACATGGTACGTTGATATTGGTGCTGATCAGGTCGCAAGATTAGATGCAGTAGATTTCTTAGGTAGACCTATAGATCCAATGAGAGAAAACATAAGGAGTTTTTTGGATGTGGGAGATGTAGTTTGTGCTAAAGTTATCTTAGCAGAAAGAGGCGCACTTCCACAGCTTAGTGCTGCAGCATCAGATCTTGGTAAACTCGTTGGTGGCAAGCTTATTTTCGTAGATATAACAAAAATTCCTGCAATTATTGGCAAACAAGGAAAATTAATTAATATGATTAAGCAATTAACACATGCTGATATTCGCGTTGGTGCAAATGGTGTTATTTGGATAAAGGCGGATCCAGAGATTATGAAAATTGTTGAGAGTGCTATTAGACTTATTGAAAGGGAAGCTCATGTACCCGATCTTTATAACAGAGTACGTTCGTATATAAATCGGGAGCTTCAAAAACTTCGCTCACGGCGGCGGATATGAGATTCAAAACTACAATAGTTCTTTTGATCCCTCTACTGTATGTAGTGCTCGGCATTAGAGGCAATATATGTATCAATAGTTCAAGCCTGCAAGCAGTTTCTGAAACAAAACAAAATAGCTTTGATAATTTAATAAGAGCAACTAGTTCTGACTGGCTTGGATTCTTTGTTCGCGGAGAGGATTTTGTAAATATTACTGGTCAATTAGTCTCTCCAGAAACTGGAGAACCTATTCCCAATGACCAAATTGAAGTTTATCTTAACTTTAGTAGTGGAAAATCTGTTTTCATTGGAACTTTTAGCACGAATTCACAGGGGTATTTCAATGTTTCATTTCCCGTTTTGTCTACGTATCCTATAGGAAATGCTACTGTTTGGATATATTACCCTGGAAATCCTCTAGCTGGATTTGGCCCAACGAGTAAATTATATGAAATAACAATTTTGGGTAAGATTTCCGTTGATATTAAATTAAGTAAGAGAAATTTAGCATCATTTGAAAAAAATGTTAAAATCACTGTATCTTTGGTTATGGATAATGGTACGAAGTTAAAAGTTGAATCAATTAACATATCTTTGTATGTTAAATTAAACACTTCTGTTGAGCAATTTAATGTAACAACAGGAACAGATGGCTCTTTTACGCTGATTTACAATTTCACAAGTGAGGGACGATATGAAGTTCAAGCTGAATTTTGGTATAATGGCACGAATTACAATGCAATTGCAAGCAGTATTCCCTCTGCTCAGTATCTTATCGCCGAGGAACAGTATGTTGTAGACAGAACAAACATTTCTGGCATTCCCCGTTCTTTGGATTTTGATAGCTTTAATGTAAAATGGGCATGTGTAATTAGTGCTAGGATTAATGGAAGCACATCATTGAGGGTTCTTAGAAATTATACATACGTGATTGTGTCTGGAAAATATATAAATGCAACGGGGGATCCGGAAGCTACGCAGTTAGTGTTTACACTAAGGGGATCTACATTTAACGAAAGTTATCTAATAAACACTTCAGTTGATGGAAGTTTTACATTTTTGTTAAACATAACGCCTTCTTTTCCCGTTGGGAATTACATATTAACTTTCAATGACACAGATCCAAGCACTAGCGACTTTTCATCTATTTTAACAATGACCGTATACACTATTCTTTCTGTGGTTGATGTAAACATAGGCAAGCACTATGTTCGTGCTGGAGATTATTTAAGCATCAGCGGGCATGTTGTTGATGTTCCATCAGGAAAATACATAGGAAACGCCTCTTTATTAATTTTTGCAAAAACATCAACATTTCTTTTCTTTCAACAAAATGTGCTCACTGATAGCTTAGGTCGTTTTCATGTGAACATTTTAATCCCCGCAGATTTAATGGAGCCGAATGTAACTATTGGAATAAATATTATATCACCAGATTCGCGTTTCTATTTTACCAAGAATTATACAACACAGGTATTGATTTGGAGATTTCTAGCAGCGTTCATTAGAGTAAACACTACAATGTTTTCATGGGATCTCATCGATGGTGCTGTGGTGTCTCATAACGCATCCTCTCAGTTAGAATTCTTTGCAAAATCTGTAACCTTGGAAATAAACATCACGATATTGGATAATTTCTTGAGACCATATAATGAAACTATTCTTTGCACTATTGAAATCAGTAATATTTCTAGAAAAAATATCGAAATCTATGTGTCTAAAGTTATATTTTTGCAGTTAAATGAAACCGTTGAAATAATTTTCAGGTTAAGTGTTCCGGAAAATGAAGAAACACAGAAGTATGAGTTGCATATTCACGTAAGCGTAATAGCACCAGAAGAAGAAATAACACCATCTCCCTCTGATTTAAGGCCCATTTTCATTACACTGCTCTTAGCACTAGTAATTGCTGTGTCTTTTCCTTACTTTAAGAAACTAATGATACCAAAGCCTCGTGAAAAAATCTCTGAGATAATGAGGCTAATTGACATTACAATTGATGAAATTGATAGGCGAAATTGGGGTAAGATTGCACTTAATATCATAAGATTATGTGATGAAATCGGTGAATTCCTAAATGTTAAGTGGACACCATGGATGACATTCCGGGAGTTTGTTAGTCATATATCTCGGCATGCCCCAAAGAAAATTGCTTCTTCATTAAATAATCTTGTAAATTCCTACGAGAAAATAGTATTTGCTGATAGGATATTATCCCATCGAGAATTGGAGTTATTAGTAAAATCATTAATCGCGATTAGAAATTGGTTAAGTTTTGTGTTAAAACGCAAAGAGAGGTAGTACACATGAACAGTATTAGGGCTCTAATGATGATTGTTTTTCTCTTTTCTATATATTCCCTGTTAGTCTTTGGAATATTTCCAAACTTAAGCTTTGCTCCATATTCTATTCGTAATAATGGACGTTTTGGTTTAAGCAAACTTAAGAGCTTATTAGAAAGAAATGGCTTCAGAGTCATGACCATTATTTCATCATTACAAGCATTATCAAAGGTAAATGAAAGTGCGATAATTGTTATTATTGGCCCTGCTATAGAGTTTTCACAGTACGAGGTAATATCATTACTTTCGTATCTTGGCATGCACGGTGGAGCATTATTAATTGCTGATGATTTTGGTCAAGCAAATAGCTTACTCGATGGAATTTGGACTATGCTCTCATATACTATCCCCGGTCAAAAATTCCAACTCGTTGGTCTATACTTTAATAGATCTGCTGTTCTAATGGATGCAGAAAGCTATTATAAAACCCCAGCTGCTCCAATAATAACTCGATTTAATGATCCTTATGGTATTTTGCGTGGAGTTAATGCAATTTTAACTAATTTTCCGTCAGTAATTGTAGCAAAATTTAAATTAGAAAATGGAAGTGAACGATTTGTACCTTTGCCAGGAGAAGCTGGATTTTTGGCATCTACTCAGTACTCTTGGCTTGAAACATCGCTTAAAGACGCCAAAGAAGGAAGCGCTACACCGGATCCTAACGAATGGGGAGGAATTTCTTTCAGCTTAAGCATCATTGGTGATTTTGCTAGTGTACGCTTTGCCATGATTTCTGATCCAGACATATTTACAAATGATGTCTTAGATGAAGCTTCTAAAATTGGATGTGATAATGAAAAATTTATTTTGAATTTGTTCGAATGGCTATCTCAAGTCTGTGAAGAGAAATTAGTGATATTTGATGAAAGCCATCTTTCTAAAACACCCTTTGAGCCCGTATTCTGGTTAGGACTTTGGCTTTCTGGACTCCTTTGGTTGAGTACCAGCTGGTTCCTAGCTCCCGTTATTCCAATAATATTGATTTCAATATTATTGGGATTTGCTGGGCATGCAGTAAGTCCAAAAATTCCAATACTTAAACCAGAACGCCGAGAGCTTATATCTGAATTTAGAGAACGATTGAGGTTCTTTATACAAAAGCGTGATTTTGTTTCAGCACTTTCCATGTATATTGCTTATCTGATTTTTGAAATGAAAAGAAAACATGGTATTGCCAAGGAAAAAATTCTTGAAATTATTGAGGAATTCTCACATATTTCATCGACATTCCACGAGAGATACAGAGATCGTTTTCTACGTTTACTGAATGTACTTGAGAATGCTCGAATGCAGAAAATTAGAATTACTGAAGAAGATTTCATAAAACATATGCGGTTATTAGGGGAGCTAGAGGAGTTAATAAGAACACCAAGGTAAAGAAACGAAACCAGAAATTTTATTATTACTTTCGATTATCTCTTCATAGCTCGTGCTACCAAATCACTAATTTTCATCAATATAAATGGCGTAATAAGTAAGATAATGATTGAGAAAGTTGCATCTATAGTTCCTTCTTCTGGTACTTTTCGTCGAGACAACACTGCGGATTTTATGATAATATGAATATCATTTACTTGAAAAACTACTTTTTCAAGAACATACTCACCTTTTTTCATAGTTAAAACAAGCCGGCCCCCTGTAATCGTGTAATTTCCATCTGTTTCAAAAACGATTGTCACATTGTGTATATATGTAGTTTTAGGTAATATCCCACGCGTGGATCGAATGCTAATGTTAAATCCTGGACGAATTCTACTGATTGAAACATTTGTGAAATTGTCGGAACTGTAAGAAATTACTCTTGATGGAAACGGAACTATGAAGAAAAATTTCACTTCTGTGATAGTCCAATAGCCTCTATTGTATATAATCGTACTCAGAGTTATGTTTTCATTTGGTTTTGCGATAAACTTATCCGCAACACGTGTCACAATTATATCTGCTGTGTCTGTTTTTAGTTCATAAGCGTTGATAGAAAACAACAGCAGGCAAAAGACTACAATCACAATAAAATTCATCAGCACTAAGCTCTTATGCTTTTTATGCACCACAGTTTTCCACCAATAGTGTAATTGCTCAATAAATATATTTTCTCTGTTTTAATGTTTTAGACTGATGAGACGGACCTGCTCTGATCGCTTCATGAGGATCGAGCACCGCACTGATTCCAAATTTCGAAGGGATTACAAAATGAAAAATCCAGTAATTATTGCATGCATAAAGGCATTACTATTTCCAAGATATCTAACCCCATACGATCTTCTCTTGCTTACAGATACTTCTCAGACCGAAAAGGACGCATTTATTAGACAAATTGTCAATGCGACGCTCGAACGTATTTCAAACCCTATTGCAAAAACTAAGGGAGATTCCTTAGTTTTACAGACAGAAAATATAAATAACTGGTTTAAAACTATCGCCATTTTATGTGAAAATTTCACGAAAATAAACATGAATGACGTTGCATGGGCTTTGCTTTCGCAATGGCTTTCTACATATCTATTCTGTCTGTCAAACGTCCATGCTCGAAGAGTTCTTCCCAAGCAGATTGTTAAGATCCTTCCTTTAAAAGTTTCTGAAGATGTCATTACAAAGCTCGCTAATGTACCAGCATTCTTGAGAGAAATTATGAAAAATATTGGATTTATCCGTTCATTTATGGTAGCATTAACTAATCTATTACTTGCATTAAGGGTTACTTCTGGTGACATAGAAAGTATTCAGAAACCATTTGCGAAGTATATATTGTCTCCTGAGAAATATTTAGAAACAATAGGTCTTATGTCAGATAAAGAAATTTTAACTATTTTACCTACTATCGCATTTTTATCTGAAGCAATTTCGGTAACATTATTACAACCAATTGAGAAGGATGCTAGAGAAAGAATGGAAAAACTAAAAACGATGCTTAAAAATGCCTTTAGGATTATATCCGATAAGCTCTCTAATAGAAAATATGATGACTTGGCAGTTTGGATTACAAAAAACCTATTGAGATTACTACTTGATTCTTATTCCTTTGTAGATGTTTTTAAAATAGTCGGGGAAAAGATACTTAATGAAAAACTCCGTTTATTGGGAATAAACTCGTCTATATTCTTGAAAATTCCTCCAGACCTTCATGCATTTATCTTTCCCAAAATACCACCAGCACTCGATGCTCTAACGGAATTATCTCCTAATATAATCCTTTTCTCACCACTCGAAACAATAGAGATAATTCAAGTTACATTTAATGAAATTAGGTTTTTCTTACGTTATTCTTTATTCGAAAAGCCACTTCAGTTTATTAATGAATTTTATAACGCAAGGAGAGATCCTCTCGCTTCTTTTGGAATTTATTTTTTACTCGGAATACCCGAAATATTTCTCTTTGATACAATGATCATCTTTTTGGCTTCATTAAGTGAAAAAAGCAAAAATATAGCTAAAATTTTCTCAGAAAAACTAGCACAATCTATTCTAGAACAAATTGAAATTGCCAAGAAATTAAAGAATACTCTACGAAATATATGCATATATCTTTTGGCCCGAACATTATTTCATTTAAATGCTCGAATTTCGCCAGACATAGAAGAATTACTAAAAACAGCACACTGCGAGAAATTCTTAAATTCGCATCAAAAGCTAAATGAAATTGTAGAAAACGAGCTTGGTTTCATTCCAAGAAAAGAAGCACCAGACGTCTCTATGCTCTTCACGTGATATCATTCCTATAAGATTTTTTCATATGTGAAAAATTTCCTCCCATCTTGAAAGTAAATATGTCCCATTTTTCAAAATACCAGGATCGTTATCTAGGATAATCCAAATAACATCTGCTGGTAGTAGCTTCTTTATTTCAAGCAAAATCTCATCTAATTCCTCATTATTGTAAACATCAAAAAACCAATTCCGCCTACCATGAAGCCGAACATAGATTTTATTTGTTGTTTTAACAAAATAATGAAAACCCGGAGCATCTACCGAAACTACAGTAATTCCAAGTTTCTGCATTTCCTTAAGCCATTCCTCTGAATACCATTCCCTTGATCTGAATTCAAATGCTGCTTTATTCGAAATATTTGATGCTGATATAAATTTCTTAATACGAAATAAGAGTTCTTGAGATGGTTTTAGTGCTGGCGGTATTATAAACACGTAAAATTCTATCATTTTCCGATCTTCCATTAACTTAAGAGATTTTTTAAATCTCCTAAAAAATTTGATTGCATTTTCATCAAAAAAATAACGATGTGTTATGCTCCTATGAACCTTAACTGCCCATTTTAGGTTTCCTCCCTCAAGAAGAAATTTCTGAACTTCTCGTTGACTTAGTATTTTATAGAAGGTATAGTCTATTTCAATTGCATTAAACGGCGCGAGCATTCTGTACCTGGAGAAATCACCTAGAGTCCATCGCCAACCAGATGCTCCAATTCGTACTTCCATGAAAAACGCCTGAAGAAAAATGTGGATGCTTTTTGTACAATCGAAGAAAAGTTAAACTATTCGGATTGAATCAATTTTAAAGTACTTGTTAAGAAAGTATCTCGCTGTTTTAAGTTTTGCCGCATTTCTTCCAAGTGCAATTCCTTTTTGAAATGCATCAACCTTTACTAGAAGAATCCTCTTGGCACCTGCTTTTTCGCGAATCCACTCAACTTTTGCTGGAGCAAATAATCGTTTAACAAATGTTTCAAGATCTTCAGAAAATGCTACAACTCTAACTCTCTTCTTAAGCTGGCGTGATAATTCTTGTAAGACTGTTTTTGGTACTGGATGAAATTCATCCTCTCTCACTAGAAATGTAAGCAAATTATCTGTTTCATAGTAATCAAACGGAAACATATTGGTGGTTGTAGAAAAAAGACTTACTGCTGCGAACAGCGCTGGGTCCATTATTTTGAAGCCGCGTGACATAAAAATTCCTCCTTTCAAAAACTATATTGGGGCACTCTGTACTAATTTGAGTATGTTTGAAGAACCCACATCAAGTATAACAAGTGATGCTATTCTGTGTGGTCGCCTAACCATTTCTCCAAGTTCATCAGTATTTACTGGTGCTTCATAGAAAAGCACATTTGTTAATTTACATAAGTACCAGAGTAATTTTTTCTTTTCGTCGGGTAGGTTCTTTGCAACAATGACAAGCTTTGCATATCCTCTCTGAATGCATCGAAGGGTTGATCTAAAACCAAATTTTATTTTTCCTGTTCTAACTACAACTTGTAATTGTCTAGTAAATTCGTGAAGAAACTTTCGAGCTTCACCCGTATGGAACGTTCGGGTCCCCATGGTAACCTCCATTACTTCAACTATGCATAATTAAGGGGATTACTATTTAAATGTTCTTTGGGAGATTCTCCACACATGCAGTTTCTATAAATTTTGTAATATTTACAGTGTAAAATGACACTTTAACTTGATTGATTTTTCTCAATTACCTAAACGGGCATCTTTCTAGTTAGGAATAATTTATCAATCGTTCTAGATTCCATCATACTTCTAAATTCCTATACACCTCCTTCGGCTATTTAAAAACTAAAATCTGCATTTTAATTTCACTCCTTATAAACTCTAATTGTCCAAGGGTATTTTCGCCTAACTTCAATTAGAAGACTAGATACTTTTTGCTCCTCATGTGTTCCACTGTAAAAAGTAATCAAAACAAATGAACGTCTTCCTCGTTTCATCCGCTGATACATCGTTTTTGTGGTACGAATAACATCATGGATTATAAGAACATCCACGGGAAGATCTATATCTCTCTCGCCAACTGGGCTAAAGCAAAGTACGTCTCCATTATTTTTGAATTCTCTTAGAACTTCCTCTTTGTCTAATGTGGCTCCAGTTAGTGTGAACACTTTCAAGTTCCTTTCTCTAAGAGCCTTTGCTATACGCTGAGTAGTTCTAACGAAAGAAGACAAAATCGCAACCTTGAACCCTTGTTTAACCCATGCTTCAACAATTTCACAAAGCTTTTTGATTTTTGAAGATTCTTTTGGAATCAATTCATTGAACTCCTTATTTGTTTTTCTTTCTAATAATTGCTTAATGAACGACTTATTCAGAAATTGAATATAGTGTTGCGGATAGGTTGCAACTAAGAACCTTCGAGCAAGGACAAGACGTATTAATTTAAATTTTGTAGGCTCATCTTCCAAGAGAGAAATAGCTTTCTCTATGACCGTGTAATCATTCGTATGTTCTTTTTTAGCCAATCTTTTGAGAATACTTTCAATTTCTTCTGAAAGTATCCTATCAATGGTTTGAATTTTTTCATCATGAATAGCTATTGTGCGTATGATTGTTAGATTCTTTTGGGTATATCTCCATACATCTGTTTTTTTAAGAAGTTCGTCCATGGTTATTATTTTTGTTTTTTTGGCTCTAAAGACTGTTTCTAGTAATGTTTTTATCTCATCCTTTAGCGTTATTTTCTCACCCGTATGGATTATATGTTTATCTCTTAGAGTTCCACTCATTCCTACAATTATGCACTTTTTGGAAATAAGCTTTATTAATTCGTTCCATGGATAAGTAAGCTTTGTTTTTCTTACTCCTTTTGTTACTGAAAATCTGTTAGCAGTTGTTAATCTAGGTACAGTATCCTCCATGTCACTAGTTTCCTCAGCATAAGCAATTCTCTTAACAATTTTGTCTACCTCGTTAATTATGACTAAATCCCACTTTTGAGCTAATTCAGGATATCGACTTAATGTTCGCGTTAGGGTTATTGGAGTTGATAACACTACTCTGCTTTCTTCGAGTACTTTTTTGCGTAGTTGATGAGGCATACCTTGCTTTAGGTAATCAAATCGCATATTAATCTTCTCAGTTCTGGACATTTCCTCAAAGAATATTGCAGTATCCGCCAATGATGCTCTAGATGGTGTGATTATCAAGATATTTTTATCTGGTAAGTGTTTTGCAAGAAGATACATTATAACACGTTTTCCAAGACCAGCATCTAATTCCACAATACAATTCTCGTTTCTTTCTAAGCATTTCTTTATTTGATGAACTATATAAAGTTGATAAAACCGTCTTTCTAACTTCAATATTTTTCCCTTAATTATTTTTGTTAAGGAGAAATATAATGCCCTACTATTGCGAGATATGTGGTCGCTCTGTTTCAAGGCCAAAAGTGTACGAGGTAAATGGAGCAACATTAATTCTATGCGAAAATTGTGCAAAATTGACTCGTGCTCGACGTATTACCTCAGCACCAAAGATGAGGAGAATTACCATAACTCGTCCTAAAAAACTTGAAAGAAAACAAACAATTCCCATAGAACTTAGAGTTAATCTTGTTGAAAATTATGGTGAAAAAATAAAGCAAGCGCGTTTAGCAAAAGGTTTATCACGTGAAAAGTTAGCCAAAATGCTTTCAATTTCACCTTCATTTCTGAAGAAAATCGAAGACAACGAAGCCATTCCCTCAGAAGAAATTGTTAACCGTTTGGAGAAAATTCTTAAAATACATTTAAGGGAAGACATTTCTGCAGAGCTTGAACTTCTTTCTTTCGATGCTAAATTGAAAAAGCCACGTCCATTAACTTTGGCGGATGTTATGATAATAAAACCAAGTAAGAAGAAAAAGAAGAAATCATCTAACTAGAAGAATTTTCCCATTTTCTCCCATGGTTATGATCCCCATTCGTTTTAGCGAATTCACGATGGCATGTATAACATTCACGTCCCTTTGTAATTTTTGCGCTAATTGTTCAATCGTTATTGGAGAAGTGTGCAACTCTTTGATGATTTTATTCGTTAATCTAGTTTCAGTTATATTACCTTTTACAACAACGCCTCCCATAACTGAGAAAATACCTCTTCTAGCTAGATTATAAATAATCGTTAGCAAGTCATTAGTGCGGATTTTCCACCCTTTTTTATTCATTTCAACCATAATTTCACGTAAACTTGCTACACCTTCCAGCGCATCAATTATCTCAAGCAAAAAATGCTCTAGACTTCTTACAGATTCATCTTCTCGCGTAAACCCCTCTATTCTAAGTCTAAGATGAAGTAAAATTGATCCTACTTTCGTACCTACAGTTCCTTTTTCTTTTAATCGGTAATAAAGGGAAATAAGTGATCGAAGCATCTTTTCTTTTTCCTTCTTTACGTATTTGTCTAACTCACTTTCAAATTTGCTGATGTACTCTTTCTTTTTTTCATTTTTCTTCGAGTTCAATGCTTTCACCCTCTGGTGAAGGAAGCAACTCCTCCAGTTCCTTTATTGATTCAGTTTTCGCTTGTTGTACTATTTTTTCAACTAATTCCTCATCTTCCACTCGCGTCTCAAGGGATTCTGATAACTCCAAGTTTCGCATAAATTCTTCTAAGCGATCATCCTCAAGCCCACTAACTCTTTCAAGCTTTTCGAGAGTGCTGATTACTCCACCTAGTTCTGACAAAATGTGTGCTTTCTCGATCCTTAATTTGGCTTGTTCTAGGTAATCGAGAAACTTTTGTAATTTTCTTTCTTGCTTTATGAGGGATACAATACGTGTTGCATAATTTCTAGCCGATAATTCATCACCGTCTATAACTGCTTTTTTGACATTCTCATACAATTTTTTTCGTTGCTTTTCCATTTTACGAAGAACCTTTTTTAATCGTTTTTCGGCAAGGGAAATACGGACAATCAAATCTAAATAATCTACCATTTTGTGATGCCCAAAAACAAAATAAGTATTCGCTTTAAAAGTGCGAGCTACCTTTGCTTAGGTCATTCTCAATCTTAATTTGCGTTCATAACGCTGAAGTGCTTCGGCTATGATTGGGCACTCATCAAAGGAACATTCTCTTTTGAGCTTGCTACAGAAGAATCTTGGCGGAGTGAGCGTAATCGTCTGTGCAAAAGTACAGAATCCTCTAAATTGATCCCATATTAAGTAGAAAAGCGTGGATTCTAGTTCTTCTTTTGAGAATTTTGGTGGCAGGAAACCTAAACTAATAAGCTTTAAGATGTTGTTCATTTAAACCACGTATGTTCTTTTTACTTCATAATACTGAAAGAAAAGTGCTCTGAATTGCTTGAAATTATAGTGAATAGACATTTTCTTCCTTACTGTTTTTTTGCATAATGGACAAAATAATTGCTCATCTCTTTTTTCTAAAGGAACTCCATCTTTATTACAATAGCCCGCAACGATACCAGTCTCGGGTTCCCGTGTTGAAAGCATTAAAGGGATAAACTCTGAACTTAATACGCGAGTAAGTACAATATCACCAAGTCCAAAAATTTGTCGGGGATCGCCCACCATGCCTGTCTGTGACCTGTGAATAACTCCGGTGAATATGCCGTTATATGGTATTATTTTATTGTTTCTGAGAGCGCATACTAATCGTATCCAAACCAGAATTTCAGTAGTGTTATACACAATACCGAGTGCTAAATCATTTTTCCTTGGAAAGTTTACTTCTCGCAATGGAAAAACATGTATGTGATTTTCTTTATCTAATATCACTTCGCCAAATGCAACTGAGTATATTTTTTGACGGTTCACAATCACGTTTTCTCCAGGTATAGCTTTAGTCACTGAACAAAGCTTTTCTCCGGGTATTGCAATTTTCCTTTTTGTCATTCTTTTCCCCTTGAAGAATATATTTCATCAAACTTAAGTCTCTTCTTTCCTCTAAATAATTACTTATCAGTTTATTTGCAGAACGCTCTGCGAGAATATCTTTAATTTTATTCTCTTTCGCTAACCAAAGAATTCTTCTAAGCAACTTTGAAATTATTGTTGCGCAGGTTTTTGGAGAAAATGGTTTATTTACTAGGAATCCAATGTTTCTTTCATACATTGGAGATACCTTATCAGAGATAATTATAGCAATTGTATTACGAGAAATGTAACTGAGCACACCTAGTGCTTTTATTATCTTGTAGGGCAATGCAATGATTATTATATCTGGCTCTTCTTCTAAGATTTTTTGTACACATTCGATAATGTTGTTTTCCGTAAAGAAGAAAGCAAGTTTCTCCATAGTTAGTTCATTCAGCTTAGGAGCATAAGGAATAATTAAATCGTTTTCGCGAAGTACACCAAATGGTGCAATGAAATAGAGTTCAACAGATATATCATGTTTTTTTAATCGTTCTCGAAGCTCAAGAAAACTACTTCCATTCTTGTAAAGCATTCTTAATGCTTTCACCGGTTTTAAGCCTTTGGAAATGGCATCACCAAGAAATTCTCCATACTCTCCATAGGATAGGATCTCATCTAAGGATACCTGGTGTTTTTTGAAATAATTATCGCTACTCAATATAACTATGCGCACGTATTTCTCCCTATTTTTTTAACTTCTTGAATATTACTCGGTTTTTTATAAGGAAGCTCATGTAAGAGTAATATTCAGCAAGCACATGATAATCACGTTAAAGATATTGTCAAAAGTAAATGTGAGACTTATGAATGGAATTTTGGAGAATGAATACATAGGCGCTCTTTTATCGTTCTTATTAGGAGCAATTATTGGCGTAGAAAGACAATTTCTTGCAATAAAAGATGAGGAAAGAAGAAAACCAGGTGTGAGAACTTTCGGTCTCACCTCTTTACTTGCATATCTCTCAGTTCACCTTTACGTAAACGGCGCGTGGTGGTCAATAATAGTAGGTATTTCAAGTTTTCTAATACTACTTGGCTTCTATAGCTTTGTCAAATATTCTCTTTTTAGAGAACCAGGCGTCACAACGTCTGTTGCATTTGCACTCACCTTTTTTATTGGAGCACTTGTAGCTTTAAACCAAGCATTTTTTGCGGTAGCTATAACTGTTTTTGTTGTATTTATATTAACAATTAAGCAAAGAATTGAAACAATATTGACGTCACTTAGATACGAAGAAATACGCTCTGCAATTGAAATAGGCTTACTCTTCTTCTTTCTTTGGCCTATCGTCCCCTCAGTTACGGATCCAATATTCCATGTTGTTAACTTACAAATATTTTACCTTTTTCTCGTCTTAGTCTTATCACTTAGTTTTGCCGCTTACGTGGCAGTTAGAATCCTTGGATTAAAACGTGGGATTATCACCTTCACGATTATAGGATCATTTGCTCACTCGGAAGCAACTTCTGTTAACATCATTAGCTTCTTTAAGGACAAAAGTACAGAACTTGCTAGTAAATCTCGAATCTTCCTCAGTTCAACAATAATTCTCGCAAACTCAACAATGATTTTAAGAACACTCATTTTAGTAGGAATTCTCGCGTGGAATACAACTTTGCTTTTACCCCTTTTTGAGATATTATTGCCAACAGCTATGATTGGTATGTTGATCTCCCTTTTGATCTCTCGTAAAACTCCAGAAATACCAGAAATAAGAGAGAAAATTATCCTTGAAAATCCTCTTAAATGGGGTTCGGCGATTAAGTTTACAGCAACTTTCGCGGGCGTTGTATTTTTCATCATTGCGATCCAACAGATAATTCCAAATGTCGGCTTCATTCTTGCTTGTACAATAGGTGGATTTGTAAGTAATCTCGGAGTAGCATTAAGTGCAATTACTCTTTTTACAAGTGGAATCATTTCGGATCGTTTAGCAATAATGGGAATCATTGCAGGAACTGCATCAGCCGTCGGAAATAAGATATTTTGGACTAAACTCGCAGGAGCATCTGGTAAATTGCTTCTTAGCATTGCTGTTAGTGTGATACTTTTGATTACCTTGCTTTTGGTATTTAGTTTAATTGTAATATAGCCATTTCCACGCTGGACAATTATCGAGATATTAAGAAAGACATTCTTAAAATGCACAATGCGTTTTATCTTTTGGATGATGAGGGAGGTTTACGCTGAAAAAATGATGACAGGCGCCAGCTCTGATTCTTAAGTTTCCTCTAAAAGACCAAAAAAGAAAGAAATAAGCATTCTTCTAATCCTTTCATCAGATAATGCATATTTCGCCAATCTAGCAGATTCTTTCTTTAATTCCGCGAAACGCTTAAAACTTTCTTTTGAAAGAAACCCACTAAACTCTGAGATTATATAGAAAAGTTCAGCAACATTATTTTTAATGCATGCTTCCTCATTTCTTTCTAAACAATCAATAAGCTTTGGAATAAGTTCAGCAAGCTTCTTTTTAAAATTAACTAAGTTATTATCAATAAGTTCAAAAATTATATCAGACAAATCTAACATGAAAATTCGCATCTCATACAAATTTTTCTTCACTTTAAAATCACCAAAATTTTTATACGAGCAAGAAATGAGTAACATTTAAAAATGTAGTGACTCTATATTTTGGTGGATGATGACTCCTGGCGTTACTGAAGTGTGATGACCTGTAGCCCGTCTGAATTAAAAACCGAAAAACCTAGATAGCACGTCCAAGGACTAGTACTGTATAGGCACGGGATAACTCAATACCTGTTGTCTTTAATCCAGCTATAATCCCTGAGTCATTAGCAACCATGCCTATTCCTATGAAACCCATTCCCATATTTACTGAACCTTGTGCAATAGCATTGACTTTAAGAACATCACTTATCACACGTAGTTCATCTTCTTTCATTAAAGGATGACATAAACAACCCTTATTTGTAGCCACACATGCAGAGCCCACAACATCGAAAGAGAAGTCATGTGGAACAATTTCAATGTCGAGTACATCCTCTATGATTTTGATGTTTTCTTTGTTTCTTTCAAAAAATTTACTATGTACAACACCACCCTTATCATTGACCAGAAATATATTCGCAAGAGCATTCTCGTATCCAACGAATTTTACTCTCTCAACCGGGAGATTCAATGTTTCTTTGAACAGCTTAACGTCATCATCTGACGCATCATGAGGAAGAATGACACCATGAGAATTCCCTACCACGTATAAGCCCAAAAGTGGCGATTCCATTATTTCGAGCTTATAAACCGGAGCATTCATAACTCTTTCGATTGCGGTAACATATTTGTCTTCTAAGTCAGGGGGGACAAGAACGTACTTATTTGAAGCTCTTATGAAAGCCCCAATATTGTAACTTCCTTGGTATTCAATCAAAACAAATACTTGTTTCTCTCTTTCTTCCAAAGATTAACACCAAGCAATCAAAGTAAGAATTACATTATACACAAAAAAGAATTTGGTGCGCGGGGCGGGATTCGAACCCGCGTCACCGGCTTGGCAGGCCGGCATCTTACCCCTCGACCACCCGCGCTCAATATTCCGTTAATTAGAGA
>JAHKLH010000059.1 GCA_029856635.1 Candidatus Njordarchaeota archaeon | reverse complement strand
GATGGAGAAACATTATACCTGTATATTAACGGACGTCTAGAAAGCAAAGTTGACCAAACAATATATGACATAACATCTTTAACAAGAACGTCAGCAATCGGTTCACAATACGATGGTTCGACACTATATATAAACGGCATCATCGACGAAGTCAGAATCTACAAAAGAGCTTTAAGTAGCGAAGAAGTCTGGTGGCACTACGCATTAGTGTTCTATTTCGATGGATTTAGAGATTTGATGGGGAGGGAACCGTATTATGATATTCCAAGTGTTTATCATATTACACAAGGGGTCTTTGGTTATGCTACAGAAGTTCTCTCCTTTTATGATAGCTCTGGTTATCCGTTTTATTGGTTAATAGATGAAAGTATTTCAACAATACATGATGGTTATACAGCAATTCTGTTTGGAAAAGATTTTGAACAAAAATCGGGTTTTTCTTGGGTTGATGTTTTTAGATTTGCAGGTCATAGAATAGAGTTTCATTTAACACGCTCAAGTACTCTTAACTATTACTACTATTACGATAAAGGTACAGGCACACTAGTGGGAGCTTTTTCTGTTTCCCAGGACACATGGAACTTTATAGCTGTGGAGACTTACGGAGATTCAGCCGATTCAATAGCTTTCGTTTATGTGAATGGTGAAAAGTTTAATGAGAGAGTTATTTCAGATCAATTTGGTGGCATTTATTTTTATGACTTAGATGAGAGTGATGGAATACAATGGTATGAAATCTATACAATATTGTGCCAAGGGAGTAAAGGAATTGTTGACGAAGCCATCATTCTCCGAGAACCTCTCTCAAAAGAAATGCTCGATAACCTCTACTACATCGCTAAACAATACATCGGCGGATTTTACACGGATGAAAGTTTCAAAGCTACGTGGGATATAGAACAAGATTCACCAGAGGATGGAAACGGTTTTGCTGAAAGTTTTGCGGATATAAGTGAATGGTCAGTAGGTGGTGTCAATAATTATAATTCGGAGTCACATACTACTGATGGTGACGTTGCGACTTTTTACGCTGATTTTCTTGCAGATAGTGTATCAGGATGGGTTACATGGGTTAATCCACTTGATTCATATATTGATGTTTCTCAATATCCGTTTGCGGAATTACGGTGGAAAGGCGAGACTAACGCTTCTGCAAAATTCGAATTTAAATTACACTTCACAGATGGTGAGGGAAACTATCAGACGGTTTGGGTAAAGATCGTAACGGGAAGTTTTGATTGGGAAATAGTGCGGATAAATGCTTATGAAAAAATTAAAAGCATGGTCACATGGTCAAACTATTACATCTACAAAATTGAATTCGCAATAAATGATTATCCAGATACCGATGCACAATACGGAAAAGCATACATTGACTGGCTTCGGATCTATCGGATTGAAGGGTATGGCACGTGGATGGATGACTATGCAGATGGGGATACGTGGATTTCCAGTATTGGTGGTGTAATAGTGTTTCACGATGATTGTGACACGTCAAATGGTGTTGCTGATTTCAATTACATACGGATTGATGTGCCTGATGTATCAACTGACAATTTGTATTTAGAGCTTAGAGCGAAGAGAAGTGCAGAAGGGATAGGAGCTAGGTTACTTTTTATAGTTGACGGGAATTGGTATGGGTTTGTTTTTGAAGATGACGATTGGACTATTCATAGAATATTGCTCTCTCAGTACGGAGAAACATTGAACTATTTATACATTGGTAGTGCAGAGACATCAGAATCTCACTCAACAGGTGATTATTATGTATATATTGACTACATCAGAATCGGCTATCTCCAAGAGAAAATCCACGATACTGAGTGGGAAGCACTTCTTTATCCTCTCTACGAACATCCCAAGAATGGATACGTTTGGTTCAACGTTACTGATATCTGGGGAAATGTTTTAGCATACGAGCCCAGACCATATCAGCCTTATCAGGATTTCGTATTCCAAGTTTACTCGTGGAAGTTCAAAAATAATCGTGATGACACATTCGTCAAGATTTCAGTTCAAATGCAAGGAAGCGAATTCGTGAGAAGTGAATGGGTTGCGCCTGGAGAAATTGTTGAGTACACTCTCTACCCAGGCACTTATGACCTAACAATTGAGTATCCAGACGGACAGACATCAACATACACATTTGATGTAAGCGATGATACGTTCTTCCTCCTAACAGGCTACACTCTGTATGACATCATCAGCAACCAAGAAGAGATAATGGATCAGATAGTCTCAGTGAACATCACGCTACTAAATGTGAATAGCACTATTATGAACCAAGTGATAGATGTTAACATCAATTTAGTCAACGTTAATACCACGCTGTATGATCTCATAATCGATACGCAGAACATGGTCATCAACGTAAACACAACGATTAAGCAGATTAACGAGACACTTTATAACGAGATCATCAATAGTAACGCAACAATAACAAGTATGATAATTGATCTTGACAATAAGATTATCTCGATAAACACGACAATGGAGACATATTACATAAACATAACAAATCAGCTAGATCTCGTCAATAGCACATTATATAATCTAATTCTCGATGTGCAAACAATGGTTCAGCAACAAAATGTTACGATTTATGATATGTGGGTTGATTTAAACAATAGTATCGTTGCTGTGAATAGTTCTCTCGGCATGATGATCATTGACTTGCGAAATAATATCACGGTGATGAACACAACTATTGTCGACATGCTAGTAAACATCACAGATAACATTGTGCTTGTTCAGAATGATATCTACACATTGAATGAGACGATTCTACTTAAGTTCCGTGACTTGGACAACAACATCACGCAGTACTTCACCACAACTTGGGATAAGATTGCGACGCTAGATGAGATGATTCGTCGCTTCTTCAACAGGTTTACTTGGGAGCTTTACAATCCACTAACTGGACTAGGTATTGAGAGCGAATTATTCAGAGTGTATATTAACGATAGACGAGTCTTTCAACATGAATACTATACCCTAGCCGATAATGTTAGCATCATAGTCACAGATTACTGGGATAGAGTATGGTACAATGCTTCACATCCCGCCAATGCATCAATCAAAATCGGTATTCCTGTAGGCAGACTAATCATATATAACGACTTGGATAAAGACATAACAGTAAACATAACCCTCAAAGACGACCCTCAAAAAAGAAACATCACAATAGTAATTCTAAAAGGAACAGCGGTAGTCCTTGATCTCCCCCTAGGAGACTACTACATAACAGTAATAAGTATAGATTATAAGACACTCAAAGTAGAGCTTCGAACATTGCTTGTTAGTGTTGCTTTATCAGATACAGGGAAAGAAGTAGTAATATCACAACCAGAGATACACGTAGACGAAGGATTCTGGGGCAAAATAAAAGAAGAAGCTCCTAGCTACATACTACACGGATTCTTATTCGGACTAGGTAGTATAGCAGCAAGCCTGATCTTTGCGGCAATCTGGTTAACCGAGAAGAGAAGAAAACAAGCAGAAATAAGCCTAGGAACTGGGCCAATCCGCTACTCATACCAAGTAACAGTTACCTGGAAAGACATAATCTTAATAACACTCCTGATTATTTGCACCCTTCTCATTTATTTATTACTTATATAAGGTGATTACATGTTCGGGAACGGATTAGAAAAACAAATAAAACAACACGCGATAATGGCCATAAAAGACGCATATTTCTATCTGCACAGCGACACGAGAAAAACAGCTCTAATAAAGTCACCACTGTATTTAATCAATCAGACAGATTTAAGAATCCCCTCCGAGGTAAAACCTTTTCTCGAATTGTTAAAACAAGGAAGGGAAGAAGAGTTTATTACAAAATTAAGAGACCTTGGCTTCAAGGATGATGAAATAAAAAAGATACTTGAGAAGATATATCATCGCGACAAGATATGGGAGACAATGAGACAAAAAGGCATACAGCTTACACAAGAGGATCTCGACGGCTGGAAGGTAGAATATTGGGCGGCAAAAGACGAGCGTGGGCAATGGCACTTTTTCAGATATCGAATACCAAAAACCCTAAGTTTACTCTCCAGGCTCTCAAGAATCAAACGGAAATTCATAGACCCAGGAATAATCATCAAGATCCAGCTAATTCTTAACATAATACTTATTATCTGGCTTGTGATTCTTGCAGCAGGATATTACTATCCAGAAATACAGTATCTCCTGATGCAGCTAATAACGGCCAGGGACATGTTCTACCTCATAATCATATCAATTCTCGCGTATATCATAGCGACACTAAAACTAAACGAATGGGTATTCTACGCAAACTTCCTATATCTCCCAGCAGAAGTAGTGAGGATTCCTCTGCAGCTAGGAGAAGATGGTCCAACAATCTCTACAGACGTTAAAACGATATATTTGTATCAAAGCGATGAGGTGCCACCGGCAGAGACAGACGTGTTTCAGTGGGACAGAGAGGAGATAAAAGAAGTAGTGCGGGAATCAATGTATCGCGAATGGCTTGATAGCTTAGCGAAGCTAGATAAAACACAACAAGAGCTGCAGAAATTAACTCTCGAAAATAATATGCTAAGAACAAGCTTAAACGAGGCTGGGCTCTTGGTTATGGAAGCAGAGCTTATAGGAATGGCAAAAGCATTGAAAATGCGGGAGAAAACCGTTAAAGCGCTACGGGAACCAGTAAAATTCTGGGAATTTTTACGGTACATCGCAATAATAGCAACAGTAGGCCTTGCAGGATACATAATAAGCGAAATCGCGAAAAGTCCGCTCGCTACATTTATCCTCGGACTAACAATAACCTTAATCGCAATCCTGATAATCGTCTATCTAATTAAACTAATAACAATGCGAGTAGAATACCAGGTAGTAAGGAGCGTGCCAGCATGAGTTCCCGGGACACATCATACTTTATAAAAACACTCCTCAGGATAGGGGCATCAAGTCTGAAATTACTCGATAAAACAGAAAAATGGATCCAGGAATTCTTTCAAAAAACTGGTAAGGATAAATTAGAACACTTATTCAAAATCGCTACATTAGCGAGTAAGTCACAAAGATCCCCTGCAGACATCGAAGTACTAAAAATGATAACGGAATTCCTAGAAGGAGCATCATTCTTAGCAGATAAACGAGAGCTAGGAAACTGGGCAAAAATAATCGAGCAGGAAGCCCTAGGAGCATTAACAGCGTTAGCATATAAGCTATTACCCTCGTTCGCAACAAGAATGTTCCTTGAGCCTGAGGCCTTGAAGGAATCCGAGGTAGAAGAATTATGAAACTCCGTGGCCTAATACACAACTATTTATTTTTTAATATAAGAGAACTAGGGGGAGTAAGACTGCACAGAGCAACAGTAATCGGAGAGATGGGAACTGGGAAGACAACGCTAATGGCAAGGATAGCGGAACTATTATTGCAACATTATGGCGAAGAAAACGTAAACATAGTCCGTTCGCAATTCTTAGGAAACATACTAAAATACCTAGATGACAGACCGATACAATGTCTTCTCCTCGATGATCCATTGTACTACCATTTCAGCCATGGATTCAGCCGGGAACGGAAGGAGAATGTATCACAGCTTGCAGCAATAAGGCACATCTGGCGAAAGACATACGGCATTCAGAAAGGGTTGATAATACTACTGGTAGCGACACAATACTATTTCGTCCTAGATCCATTCTTCAGAAACGCTCCATTACTTATGTTCAAGTCAGTCCTCAACGATCCGCGGGATAGATACTACCTCAGAAAGCTAGTGGGAAAACAAAAATACATGGAGCTTGCAAAACAGACGTTCAAGATATTCTTTAAACGTAGCGAGGAAGCAAAAAGCAGAGTACTGATTAAGCCAATAGGTGCTAAAGCAAGATGGATAGAGTATCAGTTACCAAGAATAAACATCGAAAAATATTCAGTAGATGACACGCCATATATAGCAGAAAAACAGAAACATATATTAGGTCTCGATGAAAAAGACAGACAAATACTATACCTAAGACTAAAAGGGAAAAAAATAACACAAATCGCAGAAATCATAGGACTAGCACCATCCCGCGTAAGCGAAAGAATAACAAAAGCAATCACCAAACTCGGACTAGAATAAGGTGAACATAAAATGAAGATAAATCGAAAACAAATAAGAAAACTAACAAAACAGGCAATCCAAATATACTACTTCGACAAAACAATGAAACAAAAAAGACAACCAAAAACACAGACTCTTTCTCCCAAAAAATCCCATTTCCAACACAAATTTCTTTATAAACAAATAAACCCAGTAGAAGAATACATCGAACTAGTTTCGCTAAAAATAAAAATACCTAAGAAATATCTCTGGGAGATAGACAAATTAATAAAAGAAGGAATCTTCATATCCTGGGAACAATTCATCAAAGCAGCAATTGCGGAGACACTAATAAAATACAGAACGAAGAAAGAATAACACATGGGTGCTCTCGGCCCTAAGGCCTCATCGAGCTTGCTTCACCCCCTAGATCCCGAACTCCTCACGTACCCCCTCATTCTTCAGAGGATTTCGGAGTTCGGTTACTAGGGTTAGCTTTAGCACTATAATAAAATTCTTTATCAAAAACATTTATAAACTTTATCAAAATGATAAAAAACTTTAGTAAAGTGATTAAAGATGAAGAGCAATGGATTACTACATCACGATAAACGTACCTATACACCTGAACAACGAAGATTACAGCATATTAAGCCAAGCAATGAGCGAATACACAAAACTTCTCTATCGCGCGTATCAACTAGCACTAGGCTACTCAAATGGCAAAAAACTAGAAAGAAGACTAACCAGAAATGAAATATACAACATATTGAAGAAAGAGTTAAAGACACTTAACACACGTTATCTCTTGGCAGCAATAGCAGACGCGCTAAAAGCTAAAAAATCAAAATTAGAGAAGAAGAAAAAACTAAAGTTCCTCATTCTCGAGAGATTGAAACTAAAGCCTCAAATCAGGTCAATAGGAAGAAAAGATAGAGGATGTGCATCATCAATAAGAATAGATTTCGCAAAAAAGGAACTCATAATCAATTTCAAAACTCGAACAATTATTGCAAAAATGAAAACAAGGAACTATCACGAAAAATGGCTAAACTACCTGAAAAAACGCGTAGAAAACAAAGAAATCAGCTATACCGTAAGGATCATAAAAATCAAGAACAAACCAGTAGCGCAGATAACCTTCCCTATATTTCCTATTATTAAGGAAATATCAACACGTGACACAGTCATAGGAGTAGACTTCAACCCAAGCTTCTTAGCCTACGCAATAGTAGACAGAACCGGTAACCTGATTAAAATAGGCAAAATAAAATTCGAAAACGACCTAGGAAACAACATGAGCAAAGGAGAAAGAGTAAGAATACTAGGCAAAGGAATAAAACAACTAATCAAACTAGCAAAGGAACTAAACGCAACAATAGCAATAGAAGACCTACAACTCTACCCCGTAATCAACAAAAATAAGAACAAAAAGATAAGACAGATCCCACACCGACGCTTCAAGGAAATACTAATCTCAAACTCAGCATTACACAACATAGAGCTAGTGTTCATAAATCCAGCTCACACATCAAACATAGCGCATCATAAGTATCATTGGCTTAAGACTAACGAGCATTGTATAGCAGCATTCGTAATAGCAAGAAGAGCTCTCGGAATCATAGAAAAAATACCAATTCACTTTCTCGAGTATAAGACTTTTAAGAAAATGATCCCTGTAAAATGGGAAATCGAAAAAGGCAAAGTAAACAAAACAAGAATCGCATGGATCGGCCCATACGCGAGGTTTGTAAGATGATGATCAACATAGATGTAAAGGAATACCTTAACTCTCGCAAGTTCTCTGTTCTGTTCTCTGGAGGTAAGGACTCTCTTGCAACACTATTGTGGGTCTTAGATAATGTGCAGCATGAAAGGTGGAACATTCTTTACATTGAAATCACAGGTAATACACATAAGCTTTGTAATCAGTATGTCCATGAAATATGTGACGAACTTGGAGTGTCAAATAAATTAATACATGCTAAGAGACAAGATTTGGATTTTTTTGATGCACTTAAAAAATGGGGTATCCCAATTTTAGGCAAATCTAGATGGTGTCTTTCTCAATTTAAGCGAAAAGTAATGATTCGACATTCGCATCTTATTCAAGTTTTGGGCATAAAAGCAACAGATTCCTGCAGACGTAAAGGACGCCCATTAGTTGAATTATATAGAATAACAAATCATATTGTCGTTAAGCCGATATATTATTGGACGAAAAAGCAGGTAATTGACTACATACGTTCCTGGAATCTTGATATAAATCCATGCTATGCAATATACAGGCATAGTGGTAATTGCATGTTTTGTCCTTATCACAATAAAGCACAAATAATTCTTACCTTGGCAGATTCTTACTGGAGGAAGAAAATATTGGATGCTCTAAAGGCTCAAAGGAGTCCTAAAGTTTTTAAAATAAAAGGATACTACTATTGGTTACGTTTCCTTGGTCAAACTACGTTAGTATAATCTTCTGGGGATAAAGGCTTTGGAAAGAATGTGAGCTTTTGAAGAAAAATGTAAGAAAAACCCCAAATAAAATATTAATTGAGGAGAATAAAAAACTATACAGTCCTGAGAATAGCGTCCGCTCCAACCTCTCTCCATTCCTTCTGAGTAACCACAATCTTCTTAAACGCTGGCAACGAAGCTAAAATAGCCCCACCAATCCACACAGCATACTGCCTAATCTCAGGAG
>JAHKLH010000058.1 GCA_029856635.1 Candidatus Njordarchaeota archaeon | reverse complement strand
CCAATAATTTCACGAAATAACCATCTTTTAAATACTTTATTGTTTAAGACTGTCTTTTAGGCGATGAAAGATGGCATCAGCATTTGGTAAATACAACAAGGTTGTGAATACGCTCTTTGAAATGCTCGACAACGTAATTAGCTTAATACCAGACTTCAAAGAAAGTGAGCTTCAACTTAGTATTCGGGGAGAGAGTAGCGAACTGAAAATTCTTGTATCAAGAACCAAAGATGGACGTTTTTCAATAAGTATAAACCAGATACCGCTTGCTCAAACACAAAAAGTTGAAGAAAAAAAGGAGGAAGTAAAAGAGGAAAAGAAGGAAGAAGTTACGGAGGAAATCAAAGAAAAAGAGGAATTACCAGAGCTACCAGAAGTGGAGGTTTCCTTTGAGCAACACAAGTTATAAACATTGATACACGTGAGCGAGGAAATCATAAGTTACATTAAGGAGCACAAAGAAGCAAGAACAGTTGCAATTGTGGATGTTGACTTGCTTGGAGTTGAGTTAATAGATCCAGAAACAAATCACAAAATAAAAATTTCTGAGCATTTCTTTGGCGGTATTCCAGCCACTAAGCATGATTTAATAAGAGTAATGCGTGAGGCACTTAAGAAAAGCATGTGTCTCAATATAATTGGAAACAAATCCATTGAGGTAGCAAAAGAACTGGGAATGGTTCCAAAAGGCTCAATTAGATTTTATATAGATCCAAAGAGCGGAGAGAAAATAGGAATGATTATCATTTTCTCGTTTGTTCCATTTTTGGGCTAAATCTTTTTGCATATAAACAATAACCTCTAAGCGGGCATTCTCTGCACTTTGGTAATTTTGCTTTACAAAATGTTCTCCCAAGTTGAATTAGTAATCTGTGAACATAATCAAAATTTTCAACGAAATTGAAGGTTTCTAATAATGCATGTCGTATTTCTTCGTAATTAGCATCATCGCTAACCAATCCAAGCCTCTTCGCGACTCTTGCGGCGTGTGTATCTACTCCAATTGTTTTCTTTCCAAATAACGCTAAGAATACATCTGCGGTTTTTCTTCCAATCCCAGGAATTTTAAGTAATTTCTCTCGAGCTAATTCCACGGGCATTTCAAGAATTTCCTTTAAATTTAATCCCTTTAGTATCATATTTGCCAACTCTTTTATTCTGCGCGCTTTTATCTTATACAATCCGCCGACTCTAATTGCCTTTTCAATTTCTTCTAATGACGCTTTTGCTAATTTTTCTGGAGTAGTACCTACAGAATTCTTGAGGTTTAAAAAAGCACGAATTGAATTTTTATCACTTGTATTTTGTGAGAGAATTATTGACACAAGGACCTCAAAGGGATTCTCTGCGTAATCTACAACAAAATTTCCTTTCTTGATTTTAAAGGTTGATATTAATTTTTCAAGAATAATACGACCTAATTTTTGCCTATCAATATTCATCATGTCAGTTCCCAATATAATGAGAAGATGAGAGAGGAGCTATACTAATTGCAATTGAGCTAAGAGTATGATAACAATCAATCCAATGATGGAAAGCAACATAATTGTGGCATCAATCCACGAGGGCTTTATAATTCTGAAGTATGTTCTTTTTCTTTTTGCTCGAAATGCTTTCGTACTTAATGCCAAAGCCAATTGATAACCAGAACGAAGAGATTCAATGATTATTGGAATAAATGCTGTTATAATCACTTTAAAGGCTCTTATAGCATCTCTGATGATTATAAGTGGATTTCTGGAATGACGTGGGAATATTTGAAGACCGCGTGCTCTTTCCGCTGCTAAAACTAATGTGGATTTTTCTAAAAGTGCTGGGATTGCACGGATTCCAGTAGAAATCATGAAGTTAATTTCTAATGGGAAGAATTTTCTTAGGCCATATAATATATCGGAGGGAGCTGTAGTAGTTATTAACCATACTGCAACACTTAATGCGGCTACTACTCGTAAGCTTTGGAACATTCCGTATATCAAACCATTCACAGTTATTGCTTCCCAATGGAATGTTATATAGAGAGGGGTTGGGAAAATAAATAGTGCTGTTAGCTCCCTGCGGGCGAATCCCGGATTCAGGAATGACTGACCATAACTAATAAGCAAGATTTGGAATGCTGAGAAAATCAAGACTAGTCGTATTTTATCGGAAGATGGATTAGAGAAAATCCATGGTATAAACGCTATAACGAATAAAATAATTATTGCTATTATGCTATTCACAATTGCTACTGATATGGTTATAAAAAGAACAAAGAGAATTTTGGCCGTAGGATGCATGGAATGGCATACTGATTGTCTACGTTCATAACTAAAAAGTCTGCGAAATCCAGTTAAACCTATAAGCCTAAATATCAAGTACGCGATTAATGCTGGTATTATTACTCCAAGTGCTATGAAAATGAGGATAGATGCAATTAACTCCCATGTGGCTGGATCGACTTTTGGAAAGATTTCGGATAAGAAAGATAAATCTATTTCAATTCCCATAAAAGTCACCTTGCTCTCTCATTATAAAATTTCGTTAGATCCGTTCCACATTTCCAACAATATTGAGCATTTGAATATTGTACGGCGTTACAGTTTGGGCATGTAAATGGAACGGGTATTTCATATTTATATCCTGGTTCAACTCGTATATTCAACTTCTTTTCAAGAACTTCAAAAAAGTCATATTTACGAAGTTTCTTAAGGAGTAAAAACATACCAGTTGAAGCGAAAAATGCACAAAAAGCGGGTATTATGCTCTCTGGAATGTATAGAGTAATACGAACATGAACAATACTTAAATATAATATCATAACCGCATACTGGAAGATTATACCGAAAATTATATCACGAATTTTCCTAGCCATTCCACCAAGCAAAAACCACGAGACTGTCCACGATATTAGTATCACGAGATAATTTTGAAACTTCAGTGCTTCCTTGCATCCGACTAAAAGCAATAAAACAATGTGCCTAACAGATATTGGACTTCCATCATAGATAGTAATATCATTTGGAATATGAGGCACCCTAATTTCATAGGGAAGTGCTCTTTGCTCATCAGCAACCCAAGCAAGAACACCAATAAGAACAAGCAGAACAAAAGTTAAAGCAAGTCCGTACACTCCTAGGCGCATCTCACATCACCTTTGCACGAGACTTTTTTCAAGATAGGATTCTAGTTCCTCTATTCGAAGTGCAACGGGTATGCCGAGATCTCTAAGAAGCAAGCTTATTCGAGTAATATATGGAATATCTAATTGAATTCGTTCTAAAATATCAGCTCTTGCAAAAACTTCTCGAGGAGGACCATCAAGTACAATTCTTCCTCGGTGCAATACTACAACACGTGAACAGTATCGAGCAATGATGTCAAGCGTATGCGAAACAACAATAATTGTGCGTCCTTCTTTATTCAATTTTGCTAGCAATTCCAAGTAATCCTTACATGAACCATAATCCTGACCGGTAGTTGGTTCGTCTGCAATAAATATCTTTGGTATCATACTTAATACAGCGCCAACAGCTACTCTGTGACGCTGTCCGCGGCTTAATCTGTGGGGATCTCTTTGAGCAAATTTTTCTATTTTCATCATCTTCAGCGCCATTTTAACTCTTCTCTCAATTTCTTCTTTGGGCAATCCCAGATTTCTTGGTCCAAATGCTAATTCTTTCCAAACAGTTGGTTGGAATAGCATGAGGTCAGGATTTTGTAGCACAAGACCAACATGTCTTGCTAACTCAGCGACAGATATTTTGGTTACATCCTTACCAAAAACATATACCTTCCCATAACTTGGTCTCAGCAAACCAAGAATATTTAAGAGTAAGGTTGATTTCCCAGAGCCATTATTACCAATGATGCCCACAAATTCGCCTTCGTAGATTTTCAGATTGATTCCCCTAAGAGCCACAGTTCCGTCAGGATACATATACCACAAATTCTTTATTTCAATCACAGGACGTCTGTTATTATCAGCTGAAGAGAATATACTAGGAATATCTGGGGCTGGGATTTTTATTGGAGTTAATTGTCCCTGCTTTAAGTACTCCTTAATAATATTACTAGCATCTTCTACCGTTAGAGGCACTGGAGCATTCTCAGGAAGTATCCGTTTTTTCCTCAACCTAGAAATTAATTCTGCGGGCCATGGAGGGCGAATCCCAATTTCATACAACTTTTGTAATAATTCAGGATCACCATATACTTTCTTGGGAGGAGCATCAACCAAAATTCGTCCTTCGTGCATCACAATAACGCGATCCGCATGTTTACTTGTTTCTTCTAAACGATGCTCAACAAGTATAACTAACGAACCATGCTTTGCGATTCTTTCAATCGTCTCCAATACCATCTTGGCACCAACAGGATCAAGATTTGATGTTGGCTCATCTAGTAATAAAATGTCTGGTTGAACTGCTAATGCTGAAGCAATGGCAACTCTCTGTTTTTCACCGCCACTTAACGAAAAAACATCTTTATTCAGTAAGTGCTCAATTCCGCAAGCTTTTGTTGCAAACTCAATTCTTCTAGCAATTTCCTCTCGAGAATATCCAAGATTTTCAAGAGTAAATGCTAACTCATCAATTACATGAAGCTTAAAAAACTGTATTTCTGGATCTTGAAAAACTGTTTGAACATGCTGAGATATGACATTCATCGGAAGCGATGCAGCATCATGCCATTTTCCGTTAATATTCAAAAGAACCTTACCTTTTCGAATGCCACGCTTAAGACGATGTGGAATCAATCCATTTATACAGTATAACAAGGTAGTCTTACCACAACCACTCGGACCTATTAAAAGAACAAACTCACCTTTCCGAAAACGCAAGTTTATATTATCAAGGATCCATTGACCTGGTTCATAAGCAAATCTTAGGTTTTCAATTCGCAATATCTCCATGATGCTCCTCTATTCAGCAAATATAAAAATATCTAATTAAGGATAAAACACAGAGAACAGAAACAAACTTCGTAGTTCTTAATATCACGAGCTTAATTGTACAGAATATAGCACTATAACTTTTCAATAAAGTAACTTTTGAGTATATTGCAGAAATTTCTCAATTGCATTTTTGGGTTTTTAGTGCAATATTTGGATTATCATGACGATGAGTATGAGACAAGTGTTCGCTAGATCTACGATGATGGAGTGTTCATAACAAAAATAAAACATTCCTAGGGTCATCAAATCCCAAGAACAGTAAGCATTTTCTGTAAAGCAGAAATATTACATACCAGAAATGTTACATACTTTACTTAAAAAT
The DNA here is from genome assembly GCA_029856635.1 of Candidatus Njordarchaeota archaeon. Lineage (GTDB taxonomy): Archaea > Asgardarchaeota > Njordarchaeia > Njordarchaeales > JAHKLH01 > JAHKLH01. Next base: position 3,541 of record JAHKLH010000058.1, on the reverse strand, counting down.
AATTCAATTACTAACGTTTAAGAATAATTAAAGAAATTTTAGAGAAGCAAAGAGACTTTAGAATTTGTTAACTCTTATTTCAATAGATTCTATTGGTAGAGTGAACTCAAGGTACACTGGTGTGTTTCCAAAGCAAATTAACTGACCATGAATTTTTTCGTGGTTAATGTCGAATGCTTTTTCTGCGAGAAGACTGTCTCTTTCAATTAGTTCACAATTGAGTAGTTCATTAATAATCGAATCAATGTTTTCGTAAGTTGTTTTTATCTTTGTTCCTCCTGCGGTCATTAACAAGTAATCTAACAATGCCGCCTTAATGGAATCTTCGATGAATTTCTTGGTATCTTTTACGTTGAAGAATTCTCCGTGATAAGCTCGTCCATTAAAGAATATAATTACGCCTTTCGCGTTTTCAGGTATTTCTATCTTTTCCTTTGATATGGCTTCAACGGCATCTAAGAAGTTTTTGGTTTTTGATTTAACACCCATTGCATTAAGGATTGCATTTATTTTTTCCCAAGTATCATGCTGAAGACTTGGTAAAAATGCAAGACTTGTACTTCTGCTCGGGGATCTTCTTTCGAGTAATAAGTATGATGCTTTTGAAAACAAACTTAATCTAGCAGCATATCTAAATGCTTTTCCTCCAGCGTAATGCCATCTTAAGGCTTCAACACATGAGAAGAGCGGGGCTCGCATACGTGCTATTATTGGAGACATGTGAGATGTCTCAGAAATTTGTCTAAGTTTTTTGGGAGATACTACTTGTTTTGGTGGAATAATTATTGTAATCACGAGGCATCGGTTCTGCTTACCGCCACGAATAATATCACCTCTGACTCCGATCACATATTTATCTGAATTATTAATAATTTCGAGCTCATGAACTCTTTCGGCACCTTCAATTTCACGAATAGTTGCGAGACCTTTTTCTAAAGCTTCTCTTAAGGAGATCAAATTCTCTGGGGGCGTGATTGGAGCGGAAATAAAATAAATATCAACTTTCTCTATTCTTTGGTGGCTGATAACTTCAAGTTTTGGGAAAATATCATTTAGTTTTATGATGTTCACCTCCTTCCTAATATTCCTTAAGTGAAACTAAATATTATAAAAAGATTGCATATTTAATTGATAAAAATATAAGATACAATGTATTAATTTTACTTAAATACCAAATTTTTTAATTACATCGATGGAAAAATTATAACACTTTGATTTTTTAGTTCAAAGATACTTGCTTAGTGAGTAATGAATAACAAATAAGTATTTTTCAAACAAGTTATGTCCTATTAGATTTTTTAGCAGTAAATTCTTCGTACGACATGAGGTTAGGTGGGATGAAGTACAGAGGCTTTGCGATTTTATGTAAAAGTAGGCTGATAATCTAAAACATTGGCATAGATTAAGAATAAACATTAGAATAAATGTAACCAAGAAAGTGTTTAACTTCATTCAATAGCAAACAATTGAATAAAATCACATTAGAAAATCAAGAAGTAATGATTAAAAATAGAATAACTTGTTCTTATGCGAATACTATCGCTTTCTCGACGCGTTCAGCTATGGGTACGCTAATAGCGGCTTCAATGGAGTTTCCAATTGCCCATGGGATGACTAGCCACCAGAAGACGTATTCCCACCAATATTCAATGCGGAACAGGCAAGGATAGAAGATCTGAAATAGAGAGAGTTGCATAAAGAATCCACGCAAGAATCCAACGATGAGACCATCAATAAATCTGAGACCTGGAAACTCACGAATCTTAACGAATTCTTCCTCTGGAATTGTTATCTTGAAGAAGGAAAGCTTGTTTGTGAATATGGCTCTTCCTCTCACAAGTAAGTAAAGATCGACCGGAAGACCTTGTGCAAATGGGTAGGCCCACCAAAGAGGATTAATTCCATACCATCCTATTTCTGATATAATATTATAAACGAATAAGGCGAGGCTCGCTGCTCCCGGCTTTCTGACGATTGCAATGGCTATTATGAGTAAGAGAATATATGGGAAGTCTCCAACTGCGAAGTTGTAAGAGAATGGGATACGATCAAGTATTGGGAAGACGAATTGTCTTCCGATGATTTGCACCCACACTGTTTGGAGGGCGCCTATTAATGCGATTGTGATTAGGTCTGTATCAGTGTAGAATTTGAAGAATCCCAAGTAGCCCAACGCTTGAAGGCCGACGAATACTCCAACCGCTAATCCGATTACAATATATAATCTCATTATTGGTGGTCTTATTACTCTAAAATCTCTATAACCTACAAATTGTATTCCTGCCTTCTTGGAGCCAAATCTTATCCAAAATCTTAGGCGAATTGTTATGTCATTCTTTCCTTGCGGTATTGCGTCTTCTCCTGGTGCTGATAAAACATATGCTAACTCAACTCTCCATCCTGGTTTAATTGAACAGCTTACGTTTTCCATTGCTGCAGTTATGTTAAAGTAGGCTACATCGGTTCTAAATGGTTCCTCCGATATTGATAACCAGCTTGTGAACTTTTCTCCGCTTAATGCTTTCTCTGTGATTAGATTCCCATGTTCATCATAAATTAATATTGTTGGAAGTGCTCCTTGATATGGTTGAAATGTCGCATTAGTATCATTTGATATTGGTTCTCCTTTAGCATCAGCCCATATTTCTAACCAAGTTAAATTAGTTTTAGCATCTTTTGGCCAAGTTATATATATCTCTATTGTAAATCTTTCTCGACCTGCTACAATAGTCCAAGGTCTCCAAGGTTTTACCTCTTGCCAGCCACCGATAGGGCCCTGTATTTCTATAGTAGGAGTAGCCTCCATTTGTGCATTAATTACATTTACAGCGGTTGATATGTATAATGCGGTTAGTAATACTAGTGCGAATACTAAAACTCTGTTATTCATTTTCTTCGCCAAAAAATATATAAGATATGAAACTTATTCTCTTCGACTATTTCATTATGCTAATGATAATGAAATTGAGTTTTTCATAATCTTTTTCGAATACTTCTGGAGGAATACATCAACTTAATTTATAAACACATTCTTATTACGTTTCGAGTTTGATGCAAAAGAGTAGAATTTTTCTAGTATATTGTGTAAAAAATAGTATTTATCATAGCTATTGAAATAGAAGCCTGCTAGGATAGGAATCTTTTCCTTATTCTTTCAATGAATTTATCAGTTATCTTCTTTGCTTTTTGGCTTTTGAGTTTTTTCTTTGCTTCTTGTAATTTTTCAATAGCGAATTTTGCTAATTTTCTTCTTTCTGATTTTCGTTCTTTTTCTGCTATTAATTTTACCAAAAGTGCATACATTTTTTCTGCTTTTAGTTCTTTTTCTCCAGATATTCTGCGTCCTCCAAGTATTTTTGCTATCTTCTTTACGTATCTTTCAATCCATTTTATATCTTGTCTCAATAGGAGTTCTTCCATGTATCTCCCCTTTTTTACTATATTTTTGAAATATTATAACCTTTTTAAATATTTATATAGTAAATACTATTATAATTTACTATATAAATATTTAAAAGTTATTTTTACATTAACTTAGTTT
>JAHKLH010000057.1 GCA_029856635.1 Candidatus Njordarchaeota archaeon | reverse complement strand
CCATTGAAATGTATATTAATGATGAGATATCTCTCGAAAGGGCCGCAGAAATTGCTGGAATTCCACTATCTGACTTTATTCTTGAATTAATTAAGAGGGGAATTAAGCACAAAAAGGATGAGGACTTAAAAAATATAATTAACATACTTAAGTCTAAAGGACTTTTGTAATTTAAATACTACTCTCAAAGTTAATGACAAACAGAGATACTAGTAATATTCAATCATATAATGCACACATCATAAGAAATCGATTGAAAGATAGTATATTTAGAGCGATGGAAACCTAGTATTTTCAGTGCGGGAATAATTCATCATCGCGTCAGGAGTTCCAACGCTCATCATCTCATAATAAAAAATTCCCTTTCTTATAAATTTGGTTTTTAATGCTATAAGATATACGAAAAAGATATACGAACTGTATTGGCTATGCCGCATATTAAGGATGATGCAGGAGAAAGGAATGTCACGAGATAATAACGATTTTAACAAAAAGAATACTCTTGTTCTTTCAGGAAAAGCCAAGAAAGTGCTCAAGAGAAAATCGTACGATAAAGTTATCAGATATGTCTTTGAACACTCTTTCGATATTCCTGATAATATGTTTGGAGTTGATAAGGGGAGAATAAGTAGTTTTACAGAGGAAGATAGGCTCTTTAGCGAATATGATGATTAATTCATGAGTTTAGATCAATTTTGCAGGAACTAAGTATGGTGCGATTGTGAAAAATATCCTGAAAAGCACGCATGTTTTTGCTCCTAATATTGCTTTATTAGAAATTGCTGGAAAATAATGCAATTAGGATTAAAGAAAAACGGGAATTGCTATGGATTGTTGTTTGCATTAGCTCGACAATATAATGCAAAAATATTAACAGGAGACGAGCATTTTAGGGAAATAACGGAGGCAATTTTTATAGAAGCAATTAAAAGTAACTATAACAAATAAATGAAAAGTCGTTACATTTTTCTTGATTTAATCATTCAGGAGGAAAGATTTTCACTCCAAATTTATCAGCAGATTTATCCCAAATTTCTCTAATATGAAAAACATAAGTGGGGCTTTTGGATACGATTTTCCCAGTCTTTGGAACTACGTGGTACAGATCGTGCATTGCATTCGCGAATTGAAATATTTTATCATCAACATGTATTGTCACATCAGCTTTAATCATATATGATTTAGTGGGCGGTGTAAAGAATATTAGGACGGCTTTTCTGGTCTCATTTATGTTTCTCCAAGTATTTTTCTTTGCTAAGTCAAGCGTGAATAATTTAGTAAAATCAAGGACATCTTCAACGTATATTTTTTCAAGTAGGAACTTAACTATTTCTTCCATTTTTGGTTTCTTACTAATGAGATCATTAATCATATTTAGCAATTCTGGAATATATTTTTCTTTTGGTAACACACCAACCATTTTAATACTTGCATTAAGTCCAGCTGGGCCATCAGTAACAATTGCTGGAAGTGCACGAGTGAATTCCAAAAGAATTTCTTCTCTTTTCGCTTCTCCTTTTGACATCTTAATAATCATTTCTCTTCGTCGTCTAAATATATAATTAATCCATTCTTCCGGAATTTCTGGCAATATTTTCACCAAATTCCTAAAGAGTTTGAAAAATTGCACATTCTTAAAAACAGTAATATTAAAATAGTGATATTTTAGTATATTGATTATGCAATGCATAATGAAATAAAAATTTGACAGTTTATCTGGGATTTTATTTAATTTAGTATCGCTCATATGAATACTTTTGCACTTATGATAACCTGATGTTTTTATATGTTTTGTTATCAAATTAGTCTTATAATTTCAAAATTATTAGAACCCTCAATCAAGTTAGCAATAAAACAATACAAAACCAAGACTTGTAGGGAAGATGCAAAGTATCAACATGAGCGATTTAGTATTAATTGACGTTTTCTATGGTCAATTTTCAAAGTATATGCATTTTAATTAAATTTAATTAAATATAATTAGAATTTATGTGATTAATGTGGACCAAGGCTACTTATTAGTTTTCTTGCTAAGCACAGCAGTATACATACTTGATGGTGTGTTCTGCATTGGATACGGAACAGTTTTAACACTAATACTCTTAATTCTAGGATTTGATCTGTATTCAATAATTTTCTCTGTTCTTGTGGCACAATTCATTGGTGGAATTATATCATCCATTTGGCACCATAAATTTAAAAATGCGAATTTCAATCGTGGCTCTTTTGATTTGAATATTGCGATAATAATAAGTTTGACAAGTGTCTTTAGTTTTGTTGGAGTTTTAGTTTCTGTTAATTTAAATGAATTTCTGCTGAAATTATACATTAGTGGTTTAACGATCATCATAGGTTTTCTCACATTAACAGTAAGAACATTAAATACTGCAACTAACAATAATTCTTCTTTCAGAGTATTTCTTGTTGGTACATTTGCATCAATTAATAAGGCAATTACCGGAGGAAATTATGGACCTACGTTAATGCTTGCCCACATACTACTAAAAATCGATATTAAAAAAGTATTAGCAATTAAGCATTTTGCAGAAATTTTTGTTTGTGGTATGGCTACAATATTTTATCTTCTAGTTGGCATTAAAGTTGATTTACAGTTGCTTACTGTTTTGGTATTGGGAACAATGTTTGCAGCATTGCCATCTGCTTTTATTGTAAAGAAAGCACAGTCAGTGGTTCTTAAAAGATTTGTGGGATTTACTTTGATCTCACTTGGAATGATAGCAACAATGAAAACTCTTAGATTAATTTTTGTTTAAAGATATCCAAGCGCTTGAAGTGCCTTAATAATTCTGTCTTGAACCTTTGATGTTTTTTCCTCTTTTTCCTCTTCAATTGCAACAAAGAATTCTCTCAATAACCATGTTACGAAATCACTTACAGATTTAAATCCTGTTCCTTTGATGAAATTACGAATTTTTTCATAAAGTGCGTAAGGAATAGAAACAGTAGTATATTTCCTACTTGTCCTTGCGTTTGTCTTTTCTCTTTTTGACATATTGATACCCAAATAATAAGAGATATAGAATAAATCAAGATATAGTTCAATTTCTCCATGATTTTAATTATTTTATTATTCTGTGCATTCAAAACATCTTAACTAATTTGATTAAACCCAAGAATAACCTAGGTTAAGACAGATTTTCCATATTTGAAAACATTTTTCTAGAAGAATAGATAAAAATTTAAGTTATCTTTATCACTTTTTCTCTAGGGAAAACATGAGAACTTTTAAAGTTAAGGTTAAATTGAAGGGAAAGAAAATCATAGAGAGAGCAATATTAGTTGATACTGGTGCAGTATATTCTTGGATTTCTGAAAAAATATTAAATGAACTAGGAGTAAAGCCAAAGCGCAGAAGGAGATTTAAGACTATTACTGGTAGTATTGTAGAGAGAGATATTGGAGAAGTACTTATGGAGATTGATAGGGAAGAAGCTACAGTTCCTGTCGTTTTTGCGAAGGAGAATGATGCAGAGGTTCTTGGAAGTACAGCGTTAGAAATTCTTGGTTTTGAAGTAGATCCCATTGAAAAGAAGCTTAAAAAGATTGAAGCACTTTTAGCTTTGTGATTCACTATTTATTAATAATCACTGCTTTTTATGAAGTAATGGTATCAATTTTTTGGAAAGTTTATTTGGTTTTTCTATACCAAAGAGACTAAGAATCATTGGTGCTAATTCTAGGATTGATAATTCTTCAATGAATTTCCCTGCTTGTAAATTCTTTCCGTAGATCCCGAAAATTCCTTCAAGGGTGTGAACACTGCTCCATTCGTCATGATCTGCACTCATCCAATAATCGTTAACAAAACAGAATTTTAACATCAACGCGGACATTTTTCTCTGGAATAAAGATTATTGAAAAACCGTATTTCTTGCAAACATTCTCAGGAAATACGGTTTCTCCAGGAACTACACTCGAAAACACTCGGCTCTTGCTTGGTGTGCGCATATTTTTTAGTTTCCTTATGAGAAATTCCCTGATTTTTTCTGAATTTCTTTGAATTCCAATCAGCATTTATGAAAATATAATACCAGTCTGGTGCGAACGCAAGTGTTCTTTTCCAATCAATAATGTTAACTAACTCCGTAATTTTCAATTTGAAAATGTGTTCTTTGAATACTCTCCTAATAAACTCACATAGTAACTCTTTCACTGATGTCTTATGTTTATCCCTTATTCTTAACCCAGCTATCCGATTTGGTAAGCGCTTGTAGAGAAAAGAGTATCCGAGCTTGCTTAATAAAAATGTTCTAATTGTTTTGTTTTTCGTATTAAATTGAAGAGTGTTGATTTTGCAGAATTTTTCACTTGAGGCCACGATTTCATTTTTAATAGTCCTATCCTGTAAAGCCAGTTATTAATGAGAAAAGTGTACTTGAAGTGAGTATGCCCATGATCGGACATTAAAATGAAAATAACATTGTCTTTTTTCTGTTTTTTTCAATGCTCTTTATGAAATTATAAAGAAGCCGATCTATAGCTTTCCACAATAAAAGTAACAGTCTTTTATCAAATTCATTCGCAAGATAATGTTGCGCATGGTCAGTATAAAAAATAGTTACTTGCATAAAATCTGGAGAAAGTTTCTTCCATAGATACTTTGCTACTTTAAATCGCAAGTATGCTAATCTAAGTATTTCAAGTATTCCGAACGTTTTGAGTAACAAATGTATTTTCTCTGGGAGTAAATTGCTAATTTGTAAAGTACTCCTCATGCAAACTCTATACTTAAACAGAAGCTTCAGAATTTTTTCGTATTTCTTCGGGTAAACGAAATTCTTTTCTCCAGATAAGGGAGGTCCTGCTATCAAAACACCATTGATTTTCTTTGGATATGTCAATGGTGTATTTATTACAACACATTTGAAACCATGCTCACTCAGATAATCCCAAATCTCCTTGAAGTTTTTCTTAACTGTCAAGAGTTTTATTCTCTTACTTTTAGGGTCAAATACATACCAATGAAACAGATCTAATTTCTCTGGCGGTAATCCTGTTGAATAGCATTTCCATGCAGGTGATGTAGCTGGCGGAATAACCGTTTTGAGAACACCATGAAGGCCTTTCTCAAGGAATAATGAGAATCCTTGTAATTTGAAATGTTTCTTGCATTCTTCGATTATTTCCCAACAAGCACCATCAATTCCTATTACAATAACTTTTAATTTATTCTTTTTCAAGGAGGATCACACTGATGCATGCTCGGAATGTAGCAAAACATTAGCCTTGGTTTCAATATTACAATTTGAAAACCTTTAAAAATATGATGTATTGAAATCACCTGAAGATGTTGTTAAAGCGGTCGAAAGTGTCAAAAAGTTTGCAGAGAAATTAGCAAAGTATGCTGGAATAAAACTGAAATAATGTCAAATTTAGTTAGATGTTTAAAGTAAAAATAGTTTCAGTTTCGACGTTATAAGTTAATTAACTATATGAAATTTCAAAGTAAAAGTTAGATGAGCATTAATTCGATTCGAAATAAATTTTAGTGCATAAAATAATTGTGTATTGTTTAGTGCGATTTTAAACTGTATACAATGATTTGTGATTTGACATGAGCTTTTCTTTTTAAATAAAATGAGGTAAGTTCTTTCGGAATTTCTGCAAATCCTGGTGTTAAGGGTGCATATTACTATTTTAGGATTAGATGGATTATCTTTCAAGTATATTAACAAGATACAGCGAGATAATTTAATGTCAACATTTGTTTGGTTGTTATCAAGAGCTCAGAAGCTTACGATACGCTCGGAATTTCCACCAATAACACCCACATGTTGGACAGGTATACTCATGGGAGTTAATCCAGGAAAGCATGGGATTTTCTCATTTGAGCGCGTTGATGTAAGAAAATTAAGAGGCAGGCTTTACAATGCTAGGGATCTTATGCATCCAAGAATACACGAAATGCTTGCAATGGCTGGTAAGAAATCAGTAATAATTAATCCAATTCCAGAGCATCCAATAGTTCCAGCAAAGGGGCAAACATAATAAGTCATTTATTTTTCTCTCCTAGATTACAATTTTATCCTGAGAGACTTAGAAAATATGCAAGAATGTTGCCAGAAAACAAGCAAATTAAACGAGAAAGGATTAAAAGCCGTTAAGAATTACTATGATATCATTAAGAATTATGTTGATGTTGTTGACGAGATGATTAATGAATTAGAATGGGAAGTCTTCTGGATTAACATAAATTTCCCTAACTTTGCGTTGCATCGTGTTCCACAAATGTTTTTCAAAACGCTTCCAATAGAGAGTAAAAATTCTGAATGAATTAGACAAAATTATAAAGATTGTAATCAAGCAGTCAGATGTTGTTTTCATTGTATCTGACCATGGTTTTGAAGAATATGAATATATTATAAGCTTGGCTGATTTTCTCATAAAAAACAACTTTGCTAAATTGGGCCACGATGGTTTTAAAATTAAAGAAGTAAGAGAATTTTTAATGAAACAATATGGTGATGGTAACAGTAGCAGAGTGAATGCATTAAAGAGATATTTTCACAGACTTTTCGTTAGGTTCAAAAAAGAGAGACCATCAATTGATATAAGTACTTCAGACGCATTTACGGGATCTAAGCGTTCCTTTGGTATTTATGTAAAGCAAGCGAGCATTATGCAAAAGATAATAACAGCAATTACACAGTTGGAAGGGATAGCTTGGGCTAAGATAAGCAAAGATGTTTATTGGGGGCCATATGTAAATAGAGCACCAAATATTTTAGTGTGTCCAGATTATAATCGAGGATATACTCTGCATGCAAACAGCATTTACAATAAGATAATAGTTAGGAGAAAAGTAATAGATCATCATCCTTATGGCGTCTTTATCGTATGTGATAAGAACAAGTCATTTACATTTGACGGAGTACCAAAAATTATTTCACAACGCATAGTTACGCCGTTAATTATGCACCTTTTAGAATTACCTATATCCAGAGCAGCAGATGATATTCATATCTTATGTGCCATTGTTGGAGATTCATTGAAACTGATAAAGGAGTATATTTTAAGATGGTTTTCTCGTAGAGTAATATTTAATATTCTTTGATTCTCAAGAGCAAATTGCATTTATTCAATAATTTTTTTAAAAGAATCCATTTCTATTTATTTGTAAAGCACTCAGTGTACTCCTCCTGTGGGTGTTTATATTGAAATGTTGTATTTTAACAAAAACTAAAAGTAAAATCAATGGTATCCCTCCACCATTAATAAAGGTTTGTGGTGTTACTCTAATAGCTCGCATTTTATATGCGTTGAAAGCTAATGGTATTAATGATGTTCTAATCGTTTTGAACAAAGATGTGGAGACTATTAAGGATTTAATTAAGGATGGATTTCAAATACGCATGAATGTTCAGTATATTACCGCCGAGGAAACGCTGGAAATTCCAAGTATTCCCGAGGAATTTCTTGATTCTGATTTAATATTCATTCGGGCTGATGTCATTATAAATCCAGAATTGATTAAAGTTGTTGTTAATACTAAAGGCAATGTTATATGTTATAATGATAATGAATTTCTTGGTGTTTGTAAGCTTAATAAGGAAACGCTAACCATTCTTAATGATCCAGATTCTCGAGAAAGTCTAGAGAGGTTAATTGAAAAGTTAAGCATGCATGGTGATTCTCCTATTAAATTAAATATCACTCAGATTAGAGTTGAGCATGAGCAACTAAAAAGAGCAATATCACCTATTTGCATAAGGATTGTGAATAAGGAATCAATAAAGAAAGCTAAAAGAATGCTCGTTAAACAAACACAGAAGGGCTTGCATTTTACGGCATATATAAACAAGCCTATTGAGGATATGCTGGTTTACTTGGTTTCAGATATTCCATGGATAACGCCAAATAGAATAACAATTTTAGTTAACATTCTTGCCTTTGTTGTCGCAGCACTATTTCTAATGGGATATCTAAAGATTGCATCAATATTTGCATATATCGTTGGAATACTTGATGGGATAGATGGAAAGCTTGCCAGATCTCGAGGAATTTTAACGAAATTAGGTCATATTGAGCACTCTTTTGATATGCTGTTCGAGCAAACTTGGTATATATGCTTTGCTTTGGGAGTATTCTACTTAACAAATAATCTAATGGTTCTATTTCTTATCCCAGCAATGTTAGTAACTGATTCGTTTGTTAGACACATTTACATGCAATTCAAGCAAACATCAGGAAAAGCACTTACAGCATATTCCAAATTTGATAGAATATTTGCGAGAATTGATGGTAGAAGGAACATTTATGTTATATATATGATTATTTTTTCACTTTTGGAAATGCCTATCTATGCGCTTTACTTTATGTGGGGACATGCGTTATTAACGGCAATAATTTATAGCACACGAGCGATATATCACTTAAGAAAATTGGATGAGAATCAAGGAATAAAGGGTTTCCTTAATCTCGTTGGAAAACCGTAGTATTTTTTCTTTTTTTTACATAGTCTTTTTTATAAAATATTAGGAAAAGATAATGTGATGTGATATTAGTGAAATCTAGCCTAACATCATTCATAATTAATAGCTCGTTTTCAAAAGATTTCAGAGCAAAAGTTAAGAAAATATTGCGACAAGTAATGGAATCTAAGGAGAATTATATTATAATGCTAAAAGGCCCTTGGGCTATTGGAAAAACATTAATGCTTACATATGTTGCTGAGGAACTAAAAGATGAGTTTGGCGATGATGTAGCTATAATCTGCATTGATATGAGAAAAGAACTTGTGTCGTCAATTTTTTACAAAATTATCAGAGAACTAGATGATTTTGGAATAGATGTGACATTTTCCCTCTTTATGTACCTCGTGTATAAGAAATTCATTGAAAGAACTCATTATGATCCTGCAT
>JAHKLH010000056.1 GCA_029856635.1 Candidatus Njordarchaeota archaeon | reverse complement strand
CGAAAAGGAGGAGTTTTTGTTGCAGATGCTGGGAATCCTCTATTTTTAGCCTATTATTTAGGTAGAACAGGATCTCCCATAGTTTGGGATGTTGAACACGGTGATGAGAAGATTGTGATGATTGATTATAAAGAGCTCGAAAATGTTACAGGAATATTGTATTTCAAAAGACTAATAATGATTATAAAGCCGGATGGAACAGTTCGAGTTTATCACATGAATGACAAATTACGCCTTTACACAGCACATGAATTCAAAACAGTTTGTTATAAAGTTGGTTTTGAAGAAGTTATAATCTATGGTGATATGAAAATAACGGAAGAGGAACCAAAGAATGCCCGGCGACTATTTCTTGTGGCAATAAAATAACCTAAGAACATAACGATTATTATTTATTCTGATGTTATTTCTAGAATGATTAAAAATAGCAGTCATTACAAAGATTTTAGAATTAATTTAAGTTATGATGATGAATTAAAATTGCGATGAGTCGTTGGTGAAGTTATTGGATGACTTAGTGGTTATTCTAGAGAAGATAACTAAGTACTATCAAGACACACAAAAAGTCGTAATTTTCCGCGATGCAGATTTACTTGTAAAGAAAGGAGAATTCTTGGGGGTTTTTGCACCATCGGGGATGGGAAAAACAACTCTCATTCTACTAATTGCAGGTATTATTAAACCAAACAAGGGAAAGATTTTTGTATTAGGACATGAGATAACTCATATGAACAGAAAAGAATTGGCATTTTTTAGGAGAAAAAACATTGGAATTGTGTTTCAGTTCTTTAATTTAATAAACACATTAACGGTTGTTGAAAATGTTATGTTACCAATGGAATTAAATGGTATCAATAAAAAGGAAGCATACGAGCGTGCACTAAAGCTTTTGGAGTACGTTGGATTAAAAGAAAAAGCACATGTTTTTCCAGCAAAGTTGAGCGGCGGCGAGCAACAACGAGTGGCTTTAGCACGAGCATTAGCACATAATCCAAAGATAATCTTAGCAGATGAACCCACCGGTAATTTAGATGAAGACAATAAGAGAATAGTTTTTGAATTGCTAAGAGACGTTAATCGTCAAAATGAATGCACTATAATTGTTGCCACGCATGACATTGAACTAGCAAGCAAGTATGTTTCTAGGGCGGTTAAAATTCAGAATAAGAAATTTGTTGAATGGTGTTAGATTTGAAATTATTTAAATTAGCAATAAAATTCCTAGTTAGAAGAAAAAGAAACATCATTTTTGCAATAATTCTGCTAGTAGCATTTACTTCTTTAATCATAATAAATAATATAGAATATATTCCCCCAAGAGCACAAATAGAAGTTTATAATCAGACGAGATTTGGTGATGTCGTAATTCTCGGAGATTTCTTTAATGAAAGCTTTATTAATGCACTTAAAAGGCTCAATAACATAAAAGATGCTGTTGGAGTTCTAAGTTATTCAACAATAGTTAGTTCAGAAAATGATACGTATAATGTTGTTGTATATGGAATTCTCAAGGATCCTCCCGTTGATACAATCCCCGGCATAGATTGGAACTCTTTCACTGGAACTAAAATAATTATCGATCCAGGATTGGCTTTATTCCTACATTTACATATTGGAGATAAGCTTCATTTATTTGAAGAAGAGTTTGAAATCTTTTCGATTAAAAGAATACTTTGGGCTCCAGACTTACGGTATAATAATGTCGGATCAATAATCATGAGATACGAGATGCTCAGAACGCTACTTAATTTAACAAATGTATTCAACGAAATTCGGGTAAAATTTATCGACATTAAGATGTACGCAAAAACGCTTTATGACATCTTGAATTTGTCCAAACGCTACAAATATAATATCACAATTCAACCAAGAATTTTCACTATGGAAATATTGCTGGAATCATTTAGTCCCCTAATAAAATCTCTCTTCATTACAGCGTTTCTAATAGTCATTATTACAATCGTTTTTCATATTTTCCTAGACATAAAAACAACGACTAAAGAACTATGTATGCTAGAACTTATTGGAATAAGCATTAATGAGCTAGTTCTAATATACCTAATACAATCTGCAATCTTATTATTGATAAGCATTTTTCTCTCAATCCCGACGGGTTTACTGATTTCACAATATTTAGCTAGTAAAGTTTTAGAAATGTTTTCTATCGAACTTAATATTTGGAAATTTTTAACAATTCCTTGGGAAATATTAATAGTCATAGCGGCCGTTGCACTAATTTTGGCATTTGTGGTGTCTAAAATCTTGCTGGAACGAATAAAACTTTATAATATTGTGAAGTTCGGTGATGAAGTTCCTGAAACTAAGAAAGAAAAAGCAAGTGTAGGTAATATTAGTACTAAATGGAAAATTGGATTAAGAAATATCACTGCAAGAAAATTTAGAAGCATTATTTTGGTAATGTTATTAGCTATCGCAATAATTCCAGCAGAGTTCTCATCTGTGTTAATAACATCCACCGTGAATACATACATAAGCACATATACAGACGAATTCCTTTGGGATTTCAAAATAATCATTTTTGATGCAAGACAATATGAACAAGTTAAAACATATATCTATAGCATGCAAGAAGTAAAGATTATCAATGAAATTATCTTTGCATTCATGCCAATATTATCAGTATCTAGCAGTAAAAAGGCAGTTATTCCTCCATATAACGCAATTTGTATCATGGGTTTAAACGGACATGAAAGCTTAATAAGATTAAAGTTCATCAAAGGCGATTTTCAGACATCGGGTATTGTGATATCTCAGAAAATAGCACTTATTCTCCAAGTGCATGTTGGAGATACAATAACCATAAAGTTCACACATCCATATGGATTTAATTCAAGTATATCCTTTTCCATAGTTGGTATTATTAAGACTGCTTATTTTGGTGGGTGGATAATCTTATTACACAATAGTTATATTAAGAAATTCTTAAATCAACCAGTAAATAACACTTTACTAGTAAAGGTAAAGAGCAATAGTGAAGAACAAGCACTAAGAAAAATCACAGATTTTATGATACGTAATAAGATAAATGGACACATTGAACTCAAAGAAAGATTAGAAAAACGTGTTAAAGAAATCCAAAAAAGTCTAGAAATTTGGATAAATCCGGCAATGATTATTGTTCAAAGTCTACTACTCTTAGCATTCATATTGGTAATCTCAAGAGAAATCCAGATGAGGTCTCGTGAAATAGCAATATTACACGCATTAGGAATGACATTCACAGAAATAATCAAGATTATTTTCGTAGAATATTTGATAATTACTCTAATTGCAATACTCATCAGCATAATATTGCTGTACTTCCAAACTGCACTGATGGCACATGTGGTCAATATTTCATTAATGCCCCTCTGGATCGATTTGAAAATAACATTTGAAAGTGTATTCCACTTGATAATCTACGTAACAATAGTATTAAGCATCATCTTAATAATTACAGTAGTATTTCTGCATGGAATAAACTTAAAGGAAAAACTTAGTTTTCTAGAATAAAACTTTCTTATTGAGCAAATGTTCATCATTCAGTGAAAATTTAATGAATGAAAGTCAAAGTTAAATTTAGTGGTTTATTACTAGAAGTAATTTTGTTATATTCCTAATGATGATATTCGCTACCTTTTAGCTAATATATTGGTTGAAAGTTTTTCGATATGTTCCAAGAGATACAATTATTGTAATCATAGCAGTTGTTCCAATGGTAGTACTACATGAGGCAACACATATAATTACATTATATTTGCTTAGTTATTGCAAATTGATTGGTGTTAAGATTTCAAAGAGCATGTTTTGTATTTATTAAGTCTCGCGAGAAATGCCACGAAGTGATTTTATTCTAGTAGCTCTTTCACCATTAATTTTTCTGTCAATGATTCTAACAATAATAACCGCAGTCACTAGTAATCTTTTACAAATGCTTCTCTCTCATCTTCGTACTTAATATCGGTGGAAGTGCTGAAAGATCTTATTTTAGTAGTAACAGTATTATTGAACGAATGTAGATTAGCAGAGGAATTAGAAGATGATTTAGGTATTGTGCTATTTTGTTGAAAATAAGTTAGAATTTCAGGAAAGGTTAAGATTATCTAAATTAATCATAAGAATACTCTTCGTAAACCCATTATAATACTCCTATCCAGATTCCAAATAAAAGTAGTCATGCAATAGTTTTTTCTCGGATCAGAAATTTGTTCTCAAACATAAATGAGTGTATTGTATATCTTTAAATGTAAGACAATATTTGTATATACGACAAGAAATGTAATTTTAAGGAGTGATTAATTATGTCTGTTTTAATTACCGCAAGAATTCCAAAAGAGCTTAAAGAGGAATTAAAGAAATACAGTATAAATATATCCCAAGTTGTTAGAAAAGCACTTGAGGAAGCAGTTTATAAAAAGAAGTTAGAAGAATTAGGGAGATATCAAGAAATTGCGAGAAGGATGCTCATGAGAATTGGAAAAGATCGAATAGCTAAGGTAATAAGGGAAATTAGAGATGAAGCATAAGTACCTTCTTGATGCTAGTGCACTCATAAACATAGTATCATTAATAATAATTGAGAAATTAAAAGATGCACCTTTTGAGTTATGGATAACACAATTGACTCCTTTTGAGATTGGAAATTCTCTCTGGAAACTATATATACTCAAAGAAGCCAAAAAAGAGGAGTGTTCTTCTGTGATGAAATTATTGAAAATGCTATTAAATTTGAACTTATTAAAAGTGATTTATGTAAAAGAGTTTGAGGAAGTACTAGAAATTTCAATGAAACGAAAAGTTACGTTCTATGATGCTTCATACGTGCTTGCTGCGAAGAAACATAATTTTCATTTAGTTACAGATGATAAAGGAATGACTGCAGCGGCAACTGCTGAGAAGGTGGATGTTTTAAATAGTGATGAATTCATCAGAAAGTTCAATGGATATTTTGTAATTGAAAGTTGATTTTCGTGCTTAAAGAGAATAGTGACAATCAAACCATGATGAATATTAACCCACAAATACAGATACTAATGTTTCATTTGTGTTCAAAATTGTTAGGTGATTTATGATTGCCCTGTGAATCAAAAAGGACTGTTGCACGCATTATGACTTTGATAGCAGCATTTATCTGGGGAACTAGTTTCGTTGTTATTCGATGGGGTCTTCTATTTATATCTCCAATGAAATTCGTTTTTCTGCGCTTCTTGATTGCCTTCATTATTTTTATGCTCTTAAGCAAGTTCTACTTTAACGCACGAAATTTTTCTAAAATACTATTTGATAGATTAATTTTAATTGCTGGGATTTTTAATGCATTGGGATACATTTTTCAATTTATTGGGCAGGCGTACACATATGCAACAAATGCATCATTGTTAGTGAACTTGAGCAGTGTTTTTGTTGCAATTATTGCTCGTTTTCTCTTAGGTGAGAAACTAACAATTTTTCGTGCAAGTGCTATATTTCTTGCGTTTATAGGAACCCTATTGTTAATTACTGAATTGTCTTCAACAACATTGTTTCAAAGAACATTCATAGGTGATTTAATATGTCTTTTGTCAGGATTAAGCTGGGCATTTTACATAGTCTTATCAAAAAAGATTGCATACAAGGAAATCAATGAGGTCTTGCTTCTAGCAGTGTGGTTTTTCTATGTGGTGATATTTTCCGCACCTTTTGCGCTATTGGAAAGCTCTAGTAATATTTCATTTCGAGCACTTGTAGCAGTACTTTATACATCAATATTTTGCACAGCGATTGCTTTTTTGCTCTGGTTTAAGGGACTTAAAATACTGGAGGCTGTAACTTCATCAGTGTATTTTCTTATAGAAATCGTAATTTCTGCGATTCTTGAGGCAATAATCTTCGGATTGAGTTTTAGTATAATCAAAATAATAGGCGCTGTTTTAATATGCGTTGGAATCGTATTGATTGATGTGAGTTATCATAAATAATAAAAATCATTTAACGATAGGACTCTTTATTATCCCTAAACGAATTAATCCGTTAATAATCCTAAGGATAAAGCGATACATAAATGGCGATCTTCTTGCGGTTACATACACATTTTGCACATGTACTGATGGTAAATCTCCATAATTTGTTCTTTCTTTTTCCTTTGAAGTTGCTTTTACATTTTTTAGAAGTTCAGGTATTGTTCCAGCAAGCATAACACTTCTTAATGCCATCTTTATTTCACCGTTTTTGATGTACCAACCAGATGCCGGTACTGCGAATCTGCCGCTTGCAAAATCTGATTGATGAATTCCCATAACGCTCTTAATCACAAAACCTTCTCTTATTTCACTTATAATCTCATCATACTTAATCTCATTCTTGTGCTTAATTTCAATCCATGATGGTGCAATAGTTGGTCTAACAAATGGATTCCATCCATATGACCATGCACTAATTCTTCTACATGATCCAGTTGGTTCTACATTCCACTTCTTGGCATAATACCAGTCTGTTAAAAACGATTTAAGAATTCCATCGCGGATGATTTCGATACTTTTTGTTGGGACTCCTTCATCATCTCGGTCGGTTCTCCATGGGCAGTCTGGCGATCTGGGATTATCTATTATGCTCAGATTTTCATCGGCAATTTTGTTACCTATCATGTCTCTCTTAAATGGTGTATTGTTTCTATCTACATTGTGAGCAGCTATTTCTTCGGAGAAAACCCATAGGAAACTAGATAATGCGTGAGGCATAATAACGATGTCTGCTTTTCCCACGAAATCCATCTCCTTAGCCCTCTTTGATTTAACAGTGTCTTCAATCACCTTATCACTAAGCCTATCTAATTTTACTTTTCCTAATGAATCTTGAACATCTACAGCAAAACCAACGGCTGGAGGAATTTCGTCTGTTGATAAACAGTATAAATAGCAATAAAATAATGTCCTTTTAGTATTAAACTCAATGCCTAATGAGTTCTTAAGAATCGTTTCCCCAGAAACAGCACCCATGCCACCCCCAATTAGCATTATTTTCTCTCTGCTTGCTATTACATTATTTCTGACAATTTCGTATAAATTCATTATTTCGTCAGCTGTAATTTCTGCAATTCTCGTATCATAAAATGGAGTTATTGGAGTTGCTGGAAGTGGTTCTGGTAATGATTTGAAATATTTGTCATCTCCCTTTGCCTTTGCACCTTCTAATGCAGTTTTAACCGCAAATTCTATTGCTTCTTTTGAAAGTGATGTAGTGTAAGAAAAACCATAATTAGTTTTCGTTGCTACTCTAACAGCAATTCCAGAAATGTAACTAGTTGTAATTGATGGAATTCCTTTTTCTATATTTAAAATAACGGCTTTTCCTCTCGCTCCAAAAGCCTCTGCTTGATAAGCGCCTATTTTCTCGGCATAGGTTAGTGCATAATCAACAGCATCATACAAACTCAAACTCATATTCATCCCCCTACTATTAATTCTTTAACTAAAATCCATGGCCCTGAAACTCCAACTGGAACTAATCCTACTTTTCCACAATATCCTGCAGAAATCTGTGGTGGATCGAATTCTTTTCCTATCGCAACTATGTTCTTTAGAACCACTAAAATATTCCCAGAAATGCTAGTACTTGAGAGCCTCTTCACAATTTCTCCATTCTTAACTAAATATGCTTCTTGAACACCAAATGTGAATACGCCTCGAGTCGTATCAACTTGACCTCCTCTTCCATGCTTTAGTAAAAGTCCATCACGTAACTCCTGTAGAAGTTCTTCATTTTTCATGCCTAACTCCGATTTTGCTGGTTCTATAAACGTATTTCTCATTCTCACTGCGGTTGGTAAAGTCCAATCTTGCGCTCTAGCATTTCCAGTTAATTCTAAATTAAATTCTTCTGCAGTAATTCTATCGGTCATGTACGTATTTAGAATTCCCTCTTTAATTATGAATGTCCTCTTTGTAGGTGTTCCCTCGTCATCATAAGGAATCCACCCAAATCCCTTTATACCATCAAGCTCAAAGCGACCATCATCAACTATGTTGACAATTGATGATGCTACTTTCTTACCAAGTTTACCCTTTAAAATGCTTCCAACACGGACAATATCAGCTTCTGCGGCATGACCTAATGCTTCATGGGCTAGGAGGTGATTTAAATCGCCATCAAGAACAACACGAAATTTTCCTGCAGGACACTTTTCCGCTCTTGCACCTTCACATGCGCTTTTACTAATTTCGTCAGTATGATTCTTAACCTTCTCGTAATCCATAACTTCAAATCCTCCAATTGCGCCCCATACACCTCGAGCCGAATTTATTCTTCCATTCTCCTCTGCTGTTACTTCATGTCTTATATAAACGTATGGAATTCGCATGTAAATGTTTGTGCCCTCACTCGTTATTATTCTTTTCTCAACAATTTCTTCCGAATATCGTGTTAGAACACTCTTAACGATGTCTCTAAAAGCTCTTTTATGTATTGCCGTTATAAACTTTATCTTATCATCAAAAGAAATAGTCTCCAAAGGTCTTTTTTCTTTGATTATTACCTTATCCCTCATGGGAGCAGTCTCTTTAAGTTTGACCTTCTTAATCCAAGCACGCTCAGATAACATCTTCTCCTTCTTAATTTTCTCAACATCTAATTCTTTTTCTGAAAATATCATAAAGTGAATTTTTCCATCAATAATAGCTCTAACAGCAATACCTGATGAAATCCCACTATCTATTGACTTTATTTCCTTGTCTCGAACCTCCACTCTCATGAATTTCCTAGCTTCAACTCTGCATTCAACATAAGATGCACCTTTTTTAATCCACTCGTTCATTATTTTCTCAGCTGTCTCGCGATTGACTAAGATTGTTGACATTGACTTTTCACCCATTTCAACAAAAATATATCAAACACTACTGGTAACTTATTTAACAAATAAGAAATAGTAT
>JAHKLH010000055.1 GCA_029856635.1 Candidatus Njordarchaeota archaeon | reverse complement strand
GAAGATTGGAACAGAGTAATTAACATTAATCTAACAGGAACTTTCTTGGTAACTAAAATATTTTTACCCCTACTGAAAAAAGCGCCTTGGGCTAGTATAGTTAATATAGCAAGTGTTGCTGGAATTCGAGGAAATATAGTCGCTTCGGCAGCATATGCTGCATCAAAAGCAGGCGTAATTGCGTTAACTAGACGATTGGCTATTGAATTGGCGCCAAAAATCCGCGTTAATGCTGTTGCACCAAGTTTTGTTGAAACAGATATGGTTAGGGAATTCATAGATACTCCAGAGAAAAGAAAGAGAATTGCTGAATTACACCCATTAAAGAGTATCTGCACTCCTAATGATGTTGCAGAAGCTGTTTACTTTTTAGCAATGCCGTGCTCAAGATATATAACTGGCCATACCCTTGTCATAGACGGCGGAAGATTTGCTTAGAAATCCTCGTTAATTTAAAAAATATTTTTGATAATTGTGTTTTCTACTAAAAAAGTCTATGAATATCAATTCTCGGTTTGAGATTGACTAGCGCTCTCCTGATTGCCTTCGGTTTCACTTATCGCCTCTTGTATACCAATGATTTCTTTTAGAATTTGAATTGCTTCTTCTGGTTTTGTACTATATTCACTCATAGTCTTCTCAAAGTCTTCTAATGCTTTGTCTATTTTATTACGCTCAAGGAAGAAGATTAAAATTGATGCAATGAATCCTCCTAGACCAACTGATCCAAACACAAAAGCAATTAATATCGCAGCAAGTGCAGTTCCAGCAACAACATCATTTGTATATCTTATGGCATCCATGATTATGTAGAATATTGCAATTAAGTTTCCAAAACCAAAAACAACTCTATAGAATATCCGAAAAAGTTTTCCGGGTCGGTCTATTAAAGCCGAACGAACATCAAGAATCCGAATCTTTGTATTGTAAATAATCCAATATACGATGGAAATTGGACTAACTATTAAAGAAAGAATTATTGACCCTATCAGAGCTACCGCAAATTTTAAAGACATTTCAAAAGTTCCAGCCACCTTAAACAAGAATAAGAATAGAAGAAAATGCATTAGGAAAAGCTTTGTGTAAAAGTCTAGTGTGCCGTTAATGGATGTAAATTTCCCCTTGTATTTATCTGATACAAAGAGTATTTTACCACCTAATTTCCTTATGGATGTTGCTTCTTTTATACAAAGTGATATTGTGGATTCAGAAATCTTCTTCAAGAAATGGATTCCAACAAACATAGAAGCAGCATAAGCCAGCGACATTAGAAGAGAAGAAATTCCGGTGAAGTATATTGAAATAACGGAGATAGTCAGTAAACATGACCCTATAATTATTCTAGAAATATTTTTCATCATTCTCACTTGAAAATATCTTAAAGAAATAAGAGAGAAAAATTCATATTAAGAAGATAGAATATAAACAATGTTCGCAATGTTTATTATTCTCATATTATAATATACAATATGATATTATTAATGATATTATTAGGAGAATCCTTCTCATAACCAACATGCTATATAAAATACATAAATGCCTTTTTATGATTAACGTATTTCATATAAGTATAGCATATAGTATGCCTTTAAAAATATTCTGGATACCACTGCATGGTGAAATTCAATGAAATACGTTGTTGACGTAGAGGATCTTGTTAAATTTTTCGGAAAAATTCGAGCAGTTGATGGCATATCTTTTCAGGTACATGAGGGGGAAATCTTTGGTTTAATTGGTCCAAACGGTGCTGGAAAAACAACAACACTTCGTATTTTAGCAACGCTATTAATACCTACATCTGGACATGCAAGAATTTATGGTTATGATGTTGTTGAAGATGCTGAGAAAGTTCGTTACATTATTAGTTACTTGCCAGAAGATGCAGGAGCATATAATAGATTGACGGGTTGGGATTATCTTCAATTCATGGCAAGTTTTGTTGCGAAAAATAAGAAAGAATTAGAACAAATGGTAAAGGAAGGAGCAGAACTGTCAGGATTAGGTGATAGACTTAGGGATTTAATAAAGACATATAGTAAGGGAATGAAACGCCGTCTCGTTTTAGCTCGAGCACTAATGGTACGACCAAAAGTTGCCATCCTTGATGAACCTACAGCGGGATTAGATATTATTCATGCAGTTCATGTGAGGAACATTATACGAGAATATGCTCGAAAATATGGAATAACTGTTGTTCTATCAAGCCACAATATGCTCGAAGTAGAATATATTTGCGACAGAGTCGCAATTATAAACAAGGGAAAAATCGTTGCTGAAGGAACTCCTAAAGAATTAAAGGAGGAATACAATGCTGAAAATCTAGAAGAAGTATTTATAAGGGTGATTAAAAATGAATCCCCTACTAGCCATAATTAAAAAGGAAATAAAGGAAGTTCTTCGCGATAAGAACACACTCTTCGGAGTAATTCTTCTCCCAATAATTCTTTTTCCAATGCTAGGACTTTTCGTGAGTTCGCTTATTCAACCTGAAGTTGAAGAAATACAACAGATTGATGTGGCTGTTCTGAATCTTGATGCTGGTACAATTGCAAAGGAGATACTGTCAAATGACACCGTTAGGCAAGCTCTTAATCAATCTGGAATAAGGTTAATAATTCTCAATAATCTTAATATTCATACAGAATCTGATGCTGTGGAATATATGAAATCAAACACATCACTACGATTACTTTTAATTTTCCCAGAGAATTTTAGTTTCTGCATTCGAAATCAAATTATCGCTATAATTGAAGCTTACTATTTCATTCATGAGAACATTCCCATGCAAGAGGATACTCAAATTATATCATATGTGCTTGAACAAATTAAATCAATTATTTCAACTTATATTATTCAAAACATTAATCCTAATGCTAATCCAGTTTTCATACAAAATCCGATTTCAGCTCTACCAGTCACAGTGTATCGTGGAAAAGAATACAAAGGTGTTCCACCAGGAATGTTAGCAGGTGTATTCTCCTTTCAAATAATGTTTGCACCAATGATAATATTACTTCTCATCATGCTTATAATGAACTCAACTGCAATGTCTGTTGCATCAGAGAAAGAACAAAAAACTTTGGAAACATTGTTAACATTGCCAGTTAAGCGAACAACGCTCTTGTTGGGTAAAATTATTGGTGCTGTTATCATATCTATTCTTGGACTAATAAGCTATATTGTTGGATTTAAATTCTATATTGATTCAATCATGCATAGTGCTTACGAGGAAGTATTCGTCGCTGAGAGCATTACCTCATTATTCACATTATCAGACATAGTATTCATAATCATCGTAACATTTATATCATTATTGACAAATGCGTTAATTGGGATTATCATTGGAACATTCTCTGAGGATACAAAATCTGCAGGAACAATCACAGGGGTCTTATTTGGGCCCATATTTGCAATTAGCTTCCTATTACCATTTGCTATATTAAGAACTCCAAGTATGTTAACTATTATTGGCGTTTCATTAATTCCATTCGTAAGCCCAGTGATTGCAATATTTATGCTCCTTGCAAGAGAATATTTGCTTTTTGTGATAATTATTGCTATAATGATCGTCGAATTCATAATACTCTTGTTTACAACGGCAAAAATTTACACAACAGAAAAAATACTAACATTAAGAATCAAATTACGCAGGAAAAGAAGTGAAGCATAAAACATAATTTGTTAAACAAGTAAAAACATAATTAATACTTCTTTTTGTGAAAAATAATTGAATTAAGGCGATATTATGCTTATTCGCTCAAAGAAACTCTTGGTAGCTATATTCATTATCCTAATCTTTGGTATGTTTCTCTTTTTTATTTTTATACTGAATTCACCAAAATTTTCAATAGAACCGCTCGATATTCACATTGATTCTATTCAAAATTCTTATCTTAAAGTTAAAGTCATTCTGAAAGTAACAAATCATTGGTTATTTCCAGTTTCTATAAATGGTGGTTCTGGAACAGTATATTTTAACGATGTAAAAATCGGATTTTTTGAATTACCTCCAGTAACTCTTGAAATTGGAGAAAACAATATAACTACTGATTTATTCTTAGAAAACAACACTACCATTTACGTATACACTGACAACATTATAAGGATACATGCAAAAATAAACACTTTATTTGGAGTAATAAAAGTAGAGAAACTCCAACATGCTTATTTTAGTGAAGAATATCAATTGTTTAATGTTATTGATGCATATTCTCTTCCATCTGGATGCTTTTTATTATTACTTAAATTAAACTACACATCATGGCTCATGCTAAATGTAAATTATTCACTCAGTTTCTTCGCAGAATATAATAATTCGATTCTCTTTTATGCTCATGGTTGTTTCAATATCTCGTGGAGTGACTTTGCCATGATTTTAAAAATACCATCAAACGAAAGCATAAACACGTTAATTCAAGTATTCAAAAATGGAAAACCAATAAACATACATGGGAACATTACATTATCATATGAAAACTGGTTTTCACTTATAAGATTTAATTTCAATACTACATTTCCTGAATTTCTTCCAAGATTCAACGCAACTATAATTGATATAGACCTTGTTGATGAATATTTATATGTATATGCTTGCTTGCTAGTTCAAAATGATTTCTCCATAGAAGCCAATATCTCAAGTATGCTGTTTAAAATCTACACAGATAATACCTTCGTCGGGAAAGCCATTGCATATAATCAGACAATTTATGCAAAAACTGTGAATAAAATAAATGTAACCATCATAATTGCTCCAGAAAACATTACAAAAATCATTAAAAACGATGGTAGAATACTGATAAAAGGAACAATAATCATGCAGATCATAGACACTTTTTACATTATACATATTAAAGAATATTACCAGTTACAGTTGTAATATCTAAGATTCGTTTTATTTTTGGTACATTCTATATTTTTTTAACCATAACTGGCAAACATTCAAAAATTATTTTGTCAAAAATTATTTTTAGAATGATAAGCGTGGGGAAGTGGTCTGGTCCCTGATGATGGTGCGTTAGGCTGAGATAAATGTATCAAGAGCAAACATTTGTAAAATATGTTCGTAATCCAGAATTATGTACCAATTGTCAATTTTGCACAACCGTCGTATCATGTCCTTCACCTCAAAGATGCATTGGTTGTAGTAGTTGTTACCTCGCATGTCCTTATGAAGCAATCGAGCCCATTAAGGACAATAGTCCTAGAAAAACGATTAGGATTTATGTTGATGGAAAAGAATTTCATGTTCCAGAATTTATTACTGTAAAAAAGGCACTAGAATTAGTTGGATTTACATTTACCAAATTCCCAGAGAAAGACAAATTCTTTTCACCATGCGAAACTGGTGGTTGCTATGCTTGTGCTATGATTATTGATGGTGAATTAAAACCAACGTGTCATACGCCAGTTAGAGACGGAATGACCATAATAACGGATATCTCCTCGAGAGAACCATTGAGAATTGTTAAGGGATTTCAACCACATCCAGTAGGAGGCGTTGGAACACCTTGGTGGGTTAAACGTAAGGGGCATTACATTGAAGTAGCATGTTTCGCTGCTGGTTGTAATCTAAGATGTCCGCAATGTCAAAATTATCATATAACGTACGATAGCGTGACTCCACCAATGACTCCAAAAGAAGCAGCAAAAATGTTGACATACTATCGAAGAAAATACGGAGTAGATAGAATGGCAATAAGTGGGGGCGAGCCCACTCTTAATAGGAGGTGGCTAATTGAATTTTTCAGAGAATTGAAACGACTAAACCCTGACAAAAAAGCGAGACTTCATCTAGATACGAATACAACATTATTAACTCCTGATTACATTGATGAGTTAATAGAGACGGGTGTTACTGATATTGGAGCAGATTTAAAAGCATTAAGATTAGAAACATTCATGTTCATTACAGGAATAACTGACAAAAACTTAGCAAAGAAATACCTAGAAACTTCATGGAAAGCCGTTAAATATATTGTTGATAATTATTATCCAGACAAAGTTTTCCTTGGCATTGGCATTCCGTATAACAAGGCTTTTTACCCAACATTAGATGAAATATATGAAACCGGAAGAGAAATTGCTGAGTTAGACCCAAACATTCAAGTAGTAGTCTTAGATTATCGCCCAGAATTCAGAAGAAGAAATATTGAGTATCCAACAGTTGAGGAAATGCTTAAAGTAAAGAGGATCTTAGAGGATGCTGGATTAAATGTTGTAATCGTTCAAACCCGAATTGGACATATAGGGCCAGGTAATATTAAATATTAAACTCCGATAATTCGTTTTAGAATAATTTTTAAAAAAATATTTCTAAATATTGATAAACATGCGTGGGGCAGTAATTATCATTTTACTTATTTTAATGTTACCATTAAAACCAAATTCTGTTAAATTTAGTGAAAACGAAAACAAGAATTGGCTGCTGGAATTCATTGATGAAAATACCTCAAGTGCATATTATTATGCTGCAAATATTAGCTTGATGTCGATTAATATATCACTAGCTCATTATTCATTCCGTGCGGCTGGATCTCCAGGTGAGTATCAAGTGTTCCTATACATAAAGAATTTGCTTAAAGTTGGAATTTAGATGTGAGAGTTGAAAAATTTTCATTCATCTCATGGGACATTTACGATGAACCGAATATAACACTTATTATCTCCGGAGAAAATGAGACATATAATGAGACATATCGTATTTATCCAGAGCATTACACATTTGGAACATCTTCAGGTGGGCTTGTTGCAAATGTTTGTTATTTACCTCTTCCAGACATTTTTATATCAGAGCCATTACCAGATGAAATTTTGCAAATTTGGAACCAAACAAACATCTCTGGTAAAATTGTGTTAATAGGAAGAGATGTCTTCTTTAATAGGTACTGGGCCGAAACGTTCATATTAAAGCTAAAAAAAGAAAGGCCGCTAGCAATTCTTCACACTTGGGCTACTATTGATTTTAAGATGTACCCAAGATTTCATAGTTCTAACGGTGGGAGAGGTTTCTATTATTATCGGGAGAATAAAATACCAGTTGCATGGGTTGATAAGTCAACAGCAGCGAAGATAATTAAGGAGCTAAATTCAAACAAAACCGTAACTGCAGTTCTGAGAATACCAATTAAGGAGACTCAAGGTGAAGTTAGGAATATTATCGCAACAATTCCAGGGAGAAATACATCAAAAAAATATTAATAACTGCTCACTATGATAGTGTGATGTGTCCAGGATTGTCTGATAACGCTGCTGGAGTTTCTGGAGTTTTAGAATTAGCTTGGGCATTTTCTAGAGCAGTACGTGAAGGTTTATACACACCGCCAATAAACATAACATTTGTTTTCTTTACATCTGAAGAATTAGGACTCCTTGGTTCAGCAAAGTTTGTCGAGATGCACAAAGATGAGCTTAGTGAGAATATTATCGGTGTGATTAATTTAGATACTCTTGGAAGCTATAAATTAGCAGTTTCTGAAGATTCCATCGGAATACTTCCACCAAACGCGAGCAAAAGAATCTACTTACATGAGTTAGTAATGTCGGCAGCTACCGAATTGGGACTTGATGTGAAGAAATTAGTTGGCTATGATATTCATTCAGATGATTCAACGTTCTCGAATCCCATGACTGTTAATTATCTTATCAACATGTGGTGGCCAGATCTCGGAATAAACATTAGTGATGCAACGCCTATAGCTGGAACAATGATTAGTTCAACACCATATATACCTTGGGAGCCGGATGAAGAGGGGAGATCAGGATGGATTCATACACCATACGATAATACTACATCAACTAAAGTTTATGATTGGGTAAATTCAACAAGATTAGAAACACAAATAAAAGTAGCTGGATTAGCATTGCTCAAATTACTGAAGTACTTTGAAGTAATAGCGGCACCGCCAGAAGAAGAAATTCCACCAGAAACACCAACACAACCTCCAAATATGATGCTATATATAGTGGTTTTCATAATAGTAGCGATAATATTTATTGTTTCAGTAATGTACAGTAGGAGAAAAAGAAGAATGTCATGATAAGTGCAAACTAGTTTTCTTTGGCATTTACAATTTTTGACAAAATTAACTCGAAATTTATTGTTAAATTCCAGTAGATCATTTAATAATGCTTCTTAAATTCCAAACAATAATTCATACTTCTTAATGTCTTCGATAATTTTATTAATCTCATTTCTAGTTATAATATTATTTTTCAACAGAAAAGTGATAAATTGCTGTGGTGTAAAAACTTTAGCTATTCTTTTAACTTGCTCGCTTTGAAAATCTTTGTCTCTGGATATAATAGGAATTCCAAGAATCTTAGCACATGCGAGAAGAGATCTATCAGCATCGCTAGATAATATCTTCTCAAATTTCTTCATTTCATCTTTATAATCAGTTTGTGGAATCCATTCAACAGATATTGCTAATAGCAGTCTTCTTACCTCCTCATTACTGTAATCAAGTTTTTCAACCAGCACTACTTTTATTTCATCTCTTACATGTTCAGTAGAATACATGCGAATTTTATCAATAATTCCAAGATAAATCACGATTCCTGACGGAGATTGTGGTTTGTATAATGCTGAGAAAACAACGTTGGTGTCAATTAAACATGAAATCATAGAATATCCTCAAGACGCAATTTTTTCTCTTTTAATCTTTCTCTAAATAATTTGCTTGCCTCCATGAATCTAATCTTCTTATACTCTACAATTAGTTTCTTTATTAATTCATTAAAACTACGAAAACCTTCTTCAACTTTGAGCTTATGTAACTCCCTTTTAACATCCTCAGAAACAGCAATAGTTGATAACATGCTCTTTACCCTCATCTAAAACATATAAAATTATAAAAATATAAAATTATAAGAACACCTGAACATATTTTTAATTACCGCCCTACTTTTTAAT
>JAHKLH010000054.1 GCA_029856635.1 Candidatus Njordarchaeota archaeon | reverse complement strand
CGACTTTTGGAAAATTAGCTGGAAATTATAAGGTCTTATGATATGTTACACCAGAGACTTTCAAAAAGTATATAGAATTTTTCCATCCTAACGCACAACCAGGTGTCACCTTAGAAAATGCAGATTATGTATATGTGCGTCGGATTGTAATCATAGCAAAGGGTGGATTATACGAATATCTTCAAGGTATTGTTACAAATGAATTAAGCGAGATAGAAAATAGCCTAAAAGCAAGCGAAAATGAAATTCTTCCGTTTGTAATAGTAAAAGGTGCTACTCCCGGGGCCAAAACAGCATACATGCAAGCAGCAGTATCTACGGCAGTAATCTTTCTCTTCGCAATAATCGGAAGCGCATTATATTCCTTCTTAATTGTTAAGTTCCGCCATATGGAAATCGCTACTTTAAGAGCAATTGGATGGAATGCCAAAGACGTAAAAACGTATCTATTAGCTGAAATATTCTTTGTCGCCGGCGTTGCATTCATTTTAAGTGTGATTGCAATTTATGCTATTTCCGCTTTTTACGCACTTCCTCCAATAAGCTATTTCTCTATCATCTACTCATTCATCATAATTTTCATCATTCCACTAGTATTTGGCTTAATCGTTATTCCACGTAGAATTTTAAGAATTTCTCCAGCCGAAGCGTTTAGAAAAGCATGAGGTGATGAATATGGGTGCACAGATAGTTTTGAAGAATGTGTGGAAAATATTCGAAAAACCGAAGAAATTTACGGCATTACAAGATGTGAGCTTAGAAATAAATCCAGGAGAATTTGTTCTTATCTTAGGACCGACCGGAAGTGGAAAAACAACATTGTTGAATGTAATGGCAGGTATCGAGCGATCCTCTAGAGGAACAGTTATTATCGAAAATAGGAATCTTGCAGACCTTTCTGAAGAAACTTTGGCCGAATTCAGAAGAAGAAACTTTGGTATTGTATTTCAGTTCTTTAACCTACTGCCACATTTAACAGCACTTGAAAATGTTATGGTTCCCTTATTAGTTGAAAAAGAACTATCAATCAAACGTATTAGGCAAAAAGCAATAAAGCTTCTCGAGGAATTAGGTTTGGCTGAGAAATTATATCATTATCCTCGCGAATTGAGCGGAGGTGAACAACAAAGAGTAGCAATAGCACGAGCAATAATAAGTGATCCTAAAATAATAATAGGCGACGAACCCATTGCTCACCTTGATGAAGAAAGCGCAAGAATAGTTTTGGATATCTTTAGAAGATTGAATAGAGAGGGGAGGACTATTATTATTGCCACTACTCATGAAGCTCTAGTGCGTATGCTTCAAGATGCGCTAACCAAGGTTGTCCGTTTAAGGAATGGAAGAATCGCTAATATTAGAGTATTACGTCGTAGATAGCTTTTTATTGAATGTCTAATTTCTTATTTCTTGAAGCCCCTGTGATCTTATGATTAAAACATATATAATTTTCGTAATTTTGATACTGACATCATTTTCAATGAGGTATCCTAACATAACCAAACACTCATTGCAAAAGAGGCACTACATAACTGGCTTTGATGTTTTTCCTGAGTCCTTTTTTGATAAAAATCATAACAAAATACATGATTTGCTAGAAGTTAAGAACGAGAATGTAAGAATTATAATTACTCTTAAGAAAATAAATGAAAATGTAGAAAGGAAAATTACTCAGTTTCTTGAAAATCCTCGATTTATTAGAAGATTTGCCATAGGTACCATTTGCTCTAACAAATTATTTGAATTAGTTAAAGCAATAAAAAACGAGATATTATTTATTGAACCAGATCAAGAAGCAAAATTAATGCTTTTTCAAGCTACTAAAATAATTGGTGTGAGACCTTATGTATGGTTTAACACTACTGGAAAGAATGTTACTGTGGCAATAATTGATAGCGGAGTCGATGCATCTCACAAAGATTTAGCAAACAAGATCATATATTGGTATGATGTAACCGGAGAGTATGAAGGACCAGCGGATCCAATAGGCCATGGAACATTTGTTGCATCAGTTATTGCTGGATCAGGTATATCTTCTGCAGGGGGAATAGTACGTTTTGTTATATTTGGCAATACAAGCAAGGAGGTCCCAACATTATTATGTGTTCCATCAACGCAAAGAGTGAATTTCACGATTTTTTGGAAAAATATGCAAGATGCAAAAATAGTGAAAATAGTGCTTGAAAAACAGGGAACAAATGAGCAAATTGTACTGTGGTCATCACTTAATTCTGATAATTTTTCCCTTGAATTAAAGCAGGGATTTTATAGACTCTATGTTAAGACGAATGCTCCTTATGCCTTTTATGTAATTCATGTGAAATTAAGATACCATAATTTTGATTGGTTGCCAATGAGGGGAGTTGCACCACAAGCAAAACTAGTAGTCATAAAATGTGCTTCATCAACCGGTGAAATAAGAATTTCTTGGATTTTAGAAGCACTAGAAAAAGTAAGAGAAATTGCGAGAAAATTCGGCATACGCGTGGTTAATCTAAGCTTAGGTGTAAAATATAGTTATGCATTAGAAACCGCAGTGAATGACTTAGCAAAAGAAGGAATTATTGTTGTCACTCCTGCGGGTAATGAGTATCTCTTAAGTATAAAAGAAGGAAAAGAAGTTAACCAGATAACGACGCCAGGAACTGCGAGGTTTGCAATAACTGTTGGTGGTATAAATGATTTGTATGGAATATCAATATTCTCGTCTCGTGGTGGGACTTACAAGGATTCCCTTGGGTGCTACAAAAAACCAGATGTTGTCGCACCAGCAGGGGGTTTATTGTATGGAAGTTGGATAACTGCAGCAGATAGTTCTTTTTCTGATGGAATATTTGAAGATGTAATGAAGAACGATTATGTTTCCTTCGCAGGAACAAGTGCATCAGCAGCAATTATTTCAGGAATAATTGCAGACTTTCTCGAGAAATGGTTAACATACAAAGGGTGGCATTGGAATTTGTCAGATGTGTCTATGATCAAGGCAATTCTCATGGCATCGACTTTTGAATCTCTCTATTTTGGACAACATGAAACAGAATTTTATGGAATAACTCGAGATCCACCAAGTTTTGATTTTGGAGATAAAGACTATGATGAGGGATATGGAATAGTGTGGGCACCAGCGATGTTTAAAGCAATTAATGTAACATATGTTTCCGAGAAAGAAGTATTTATATTGAGTTTGTATAATAAATCGCCAGTGGCTGTTCTTCCAATATTCCTCAAAGATATGTTATATCGAATAATAATATACTCAGACAATCCAAATGTATCAGTTGCATGTATCTACAAATATGATTTAATCAATGGATTAGATCTAGAATGGTCAAAAATTGTTGAGAGATTTGTTGTAAAGCAGCTCACTGGAAACAGATTAATATTCTTGGTATTGAAGCTAGTGAATCCTCATAAAAAAGTTAATCTCAAAATTGAGGTGGTTAAAATACACAAGCGATCATTAGTTTTGGTAGCAATAGTTGTAATCGTAGCAATAATGATAGCGACACCTATTGGAGAGATTATTTCAAAGACAATGCATCGTAAATTGAAGAAATTAGAAAGAAAAATAGAAGAGGCAGTAGAGAAGACAGAGTTAGGGATGAAAGAAGTAAAGAGAAAACTCAAGAGGCATCTAGATAAATATTTTTTTATATGATCACACAAAATAATCAAAAAAGCAATTGATTTATTTCGCTTAATTTTCCTTATGTATCAACTACGAATCAGAACTTTTAGTTCTGCCTAAGGTAATTATGGAACGAAATTCTGGATAATTACAGAAACTATAATCATGCGATAAAACGATGACTTGTGGATATTTTCTTTTCTCAACGAGGTATACTAAAGCATGTATGATTTTTCTCTGCGTATCCGTATCTAATGCATTCAAAATTCCATCAAGTATTAAGAATTTTGGTCTAGTAATTCCAGGATATACATATTCAATTAACTCCGCAAGCGCTAATCGCAATGAGAGTTCTAGCAATATTTTTTCTCCATTACTTAGCGTGAAAATTGGTCGCTTAGCATTCTTTGTGAAAATTCTAATGTAAATTGCATCTTCTGAACAAATTAGTTTGATCTGGAAAGAAGCACCAAAAGATTTAAGATACTCATTAGTTTTACTTGATAGAAAATCAACATATTTTCTGATTATACTCATTGGAAATCCACTTTCTGAGAGTGTTTTCTGTAACAACTTATATGCACGTTTTTCAATACTTAAATTCTGGATCTTCCCCTCAAGTTCTGGTAGTCTTTTCTTAAGCACTTCAATTTCACTAAGTCTTCTATGAATCTCAGTTAACTCGTTACGAACATTATCTAAATTTGACCTTATTTCACCGAGTCTTTGATTTAATTCATTAATTTTCTTCTCAAGCTTTCGAATTTCTTCCTTCAATTGTTTGGATTTCTTAAGCTCTTTTTTATGTTTTTCTATCTCATATTTTACATCAGCAATGTTTACTGCTTCTTCTAATAAACCTAGAAGACTAGGATCTCGAATAATTTTATTGAGAACGGTTTCTGCGGTTTCTTTATTTTTTAATCTTCCAATTAGCATATTCAGAATCTCACTTCTAATCTTAATAAGCTCCTCTTTTTCCCTCTTAATTTCCTTTATTTTGGTTTCTAGATCCTCAACAGTATGAATTCTTTTACGTAATTCTTCAACTTGGTTCTTAAGTTGCTCTAGTGCACCGATTTCTTTTAAAAGTTTATTGCGTTCGTTTTCAAGTCTTTGAATATATTTAATCAAATTACTAACTTCTATTTTAAGCTTTTTTGCTTCTTCACGCAGTTCCTTTGGACGCTTTTTCTTTATATCTGGAGTTAACGTCTGACCACACACTGGACAATAATCATATTTTTCTAAAAGTAATGCAAACCTATTTAGACAAGCAATAATACCTGATTTTTCTTCTTTTTCTTCACGTAAAGATACAATGCGATTCTCAATCTCCTTAATACGCTTGTTTAACTCTGGTAATTTTTTGAGCTCTTGCTCCCATGAAGTTAATTTTTGCTTTTCTTCGAGTAATTTCAGTAATTGTTCTTCTCTTAATTCAAGATCCTCTAATCGTCTAGCTATAATCGGAATTTGTTTGATTTTTTCAATAATGGATATGTCAAGAATTTTATCAATGTTCTCAACGTTAAAGGAATTCTTCAATCGTCTAAGTAACTGCTCCCATTTCTTGCTTTCCCTTTCGATAATCGCAATTTTCTTCGAAAGAAACTGTAATTTCTCTTTTTTCTCGTTTAAAATCCTATTCTTATTGGTAATTTCATTTCGAATTTTTGTTTTTTCCTCTTCTAAGCGTGATAATTTTGATTGAAGTTCTTCGAGTTTGATCCTTAATTCTCTCTCCTCGCTTACTTCTTCATGAATTTTCCTTAATTCATTTTCAGCTTTTATAATTTCATTTTCAATTCTCATTAACTCACTTTCAATAGCTCTTAATAATCGACTGAAGTCTAATCCAAGAGTCCTTACAAGCAATCTCCGTATCTTACTTGGTTCCATATATATCCAATAGCGATCTTGATGTCTTGTTATTATTGAACTTAAAATGACATCCCAACTCATACCAACATGTTCAATAATCCTTCTTTCAGTTTCTCTCACTCTTTTGAGACGAATTGGCCTCTTAACACCTCGAATAAACTCAAGATACTCAACTCTTTCTCCGCGTTTTACTCTATCAAATTCCCGTCTTATTTTAATGACTTTTTGTCCAATTTCGACTTCTAATTCGACTATACCAACATTTGCATCTATTCTTACATATTCTGGAAATACCCAACGTTTTTCATAACGCTTTGCTCCATATGGTGCAGCGTATAATGCAGCCATTATTCCATCAACAATTAAAGTCGTTTTACCACTTGCAGTACCACCAACTATTAGCAATGGATATTTCTGTTTTTCAAAATCAATTTCAAAAGTTTCATGAGATGAAATATTATAAATCCTAAGCTTTTTCAATTTCATTCCTAATCACCTCGAAGAACCGTGACAATAATTCTATAGCTCGTTGTTTAACCTCTTCATCTTCCTGCATTCTCTTGATGTAGTTAATTAATTCCTCGAGACGATGTTTGCTGTATATGATTGAAAGCGGAGTGTATTCCTCCTCAATTGAAAGCTCAATAATTTCCTCAGTCATCTTTGTCTCCAAAAAATAAGCCATGAAATTCAATAAAAAGATTTATTTCTTGATTTAATACGAATCGAAATCAATCGAATCATAAAAGATTATTGTCAAGTTGCTTACGTTATTCGTGCTAACGGAAACGTAATATCGCGAAATAATTAAATCGATTCTGTATTATCGAATCAAAAATCACGAATGGAAGTCTCCTTTCAAACTAAGAAGAAAACATGCGTAGAAATGAAGAACTTTGCTTTTATTAAGAAAAACAATCATGTGGAGTCATGTTTGATTTTGTCAAAGTAAAGAATAATACATAATCATATACGATGCTTTCTTGAGTTTCTTATTAGTAACATCCACCTCTAGACCAAGTGCCTCAAGTGCATGAGAACCAAGTAAAACTAATTCTGGATCATCACCAAATATTACCGATGATACTCCCTCAAGGATTTCCCCATCAACAATTATACGAAATAGGGCATCGCCAATCCATACTTCTTTCTTGCAACAAATTCCTTTGACCACGACCCTTCGCCTTCTCTTTACACCAATTCTCTCAAGAAGATCTGCTGGAATTATAGAATAAACTGCACCAGTATCAACATATCCCTCAACATCAACGAATTTTTTCTTATCAATGCTTGCTATTTGGAACTTCACTTTGAAAATACTCATATTGTCACCAAAATATTTAAGAAAACTGTTGGCATTAAAATTACCAAAACGCTTCTGTTAGAATGTACAAAAGAGTTTTCATGAACATATTTTTTATGAAATCCTCTGTGGATGTATCTCCATAACAATATTGTTACCAATTATAAACTTACTTCCGGATACTTGATGCTAATAACAAAGAGTTTTAGAGGTATTCCATTATGTGATGAGAAATGTATCGACTTCCACAAGCTGAGGAATGTCTAAACACGCTAAAAAGGTACTAATAGGTACTGCGGGAGGACTATCACAGCATCATTTTTTGGAAGAATGATGACCTCCGATATCTTACCAATTTTCTTTGTTTTCTTTTTTTTAATTTTACCGTAAACGACTTTGTCCTATAGCATACCTTTCTTAAACAATTATTTCTCAAACAAAGAGACAAGCAATTTCAGGCTCAAACGGTATCCTGTCCATACCTGTTGGAATCCACCGCATTTTGCTTTTTTCTCACTTCTCAAAATCAGAATCCTCCTCAATACTTTCATACCATCACTTGTTTTGTTCCGCAAATGCATCAATCAATAAGCATCTCCTGTTGTAATTCATGTTTTCAATGAATATTTAAATTATTGAAATCCTAAATTACAATATTTAAATTGTTACATCTGAAAGCTAATGTGTGATTAGAGATATCCCTGAACTTAATAAGAATCTTCACAATCAATTTAGCTTAAAAATTCTAACTTAATAAATATATATCCAAAATGTTAGATACTTCATCTGTATAAAGAGAATTAGGAAATCTCATCCTTAACAACAATATGAAATATCAGAATTAATCATAAACTAATCATTAATTTAATTTATTCAAGGGCATCATAAAAGTGCTCCAAAAACATACCTATGCTCTCTACAACTTTTCTCCTTTTAATTGAGATTTAAACTCAGGAGCAATCTCCTTGGAATTCCAGTTTTTCCAATAATAGCCTCTTCATATTTTTCCAAATACCTCTATCTTTGATATACCTCAAATTTTAATATATTTAATGGAATTAATAATATTGGTTTTCTTGGTGAGTGTTGTGGTTCGTGACATTATTGAAGGACTTAAGTCTACCCTGTTAAGTGGTTTTTATCTTGTCGCTATTCTGCTTATTATAAAAAGATTTGGTCCAGTCTATGGTTATAGAATTCGTAAGTTACTAGTGAATCTTAGTGGTGGTGTTTTTAATCCTTCAGAGTCTACTGTTTATACATTACTTCGTAATCTTGAAAAGAAGAACATGGTTACCTCGTATTGGGGTCTTGTTAAAGGAGGCGTTCCTAGGAGATTTTATACATTAACAAATAAAGGCAATACTGTTTTAATCAGAGCTCTTGACCTCGTTGATGACATTTTCAAAGCCCTCAAGAACATAAGGGGTGATGTATTGTGATTAATATATATGTCATGGTTTCTTACTTCATTGGTTTAATTGACTTAATTGCTAGCATTTTTTGCATTTCAAAAGCATCAAAATTAAGACCA
Source organism: Candidatus Njordarchaeota archaeon (assembly GCA_029856635.1). Taxonomy (GTDB): domain Archaea; phylum Asgardarchaeota; class Njordarchaeia; order Njordarchaeales; family JAHKLH01; genus JAHKLH01. The sequence continues at coordinate 580 of JAHKLH010000054.1, read as the reverse complement.
AATACATACCTTGGCTTCAGGATTCCCCAAGCATTCTTAACGCAGAAAATATGGATGAAAGTCAATATCTTGGCGGGAATGCTTGGATTCATAAACTTCGTAATTATTGTAATTTTATCATTGTTCGTACAGAATATCTGCTTAATGATGTACGCAATACTATCCATTATGTTCATAGTTAGTGCTTTGAGCATTTATTCCAGAAGAATCATAGAACGCGAGACAGGACGAGAAAGCGGCGGCGAACAACCAGTGGAAGTATTACCAGTTATAAAGATCAATACTCTTTTAATATTCCTAGGCTGGATAATCATAGGTGCTTTTACGATTTTTGTCTTATTGTCTAGATATCAACTACCTGAGGTTATAGCAGTACATTTTAATATTGAAGGCAATCCTGACATCTTTATGCACAGAGATGAATTTTTGATTTCTTTCATCGCCCTAACTATTGGGAGTATGATTACTCTCACTTTGATATTATTTTCTATCAAGGACGTACCATCACTTAAAGAATTTGAATCATACAACAAGGCATTGGTCTCAATATTACAAGTACTTATTATATGCATTCCATTAT
>JAHKLH010000053.1 GCA_029856635.1 Candidatus Njordarchaeota archaeon | reverse complement strand
TTTTTATAAAATATAAATTCTTTACAAAAGTGGTGAATTTTTTGAGGAAATACATTGTGATGTTTATATTAATCACGCTAGTGGTGCTTCCAGGTAGCATTAAATGCGAAGAGACTACCCCGGTTCCAGTTTTATCTATTGTAAAACATGTGTCCAAAACAATTGTAGCCGTTGGAGAAAACATAACGGTCACGGTGGAAATAATTAATACCTCCAACAAAACAGCCTACAACGTTACATTGATTGAGCCAAGATACCCAGAGTGGGCTTTCAAAGTTTATGGTGAACCAAATGCTAGTTGGAGAGTATTAGAATCTGGTCAGAGAGTATATAATATTTACACTTTGCAAATATTGACCGCTTCACTTGAAGAAATTAGTCTGGGATATGCCTACGTAATATGGTATGATGAAAACGGAACAAGATATGATGGACGCTCAGAAGAAATTGTTATCCGAGTAGTCCCAACAAAAGCAGAAAAAATCCGCGCATCATTGTTTATTAGCAGAGCAGTACTATTTGGAATTCCACTATTTGTCTCTCTTGGAATTGCTCTCGTAGTTGGTGAGTTAATCGTTTATTGGAAGTGGAGAAAATATGAACGCGAACGCAAACGACGCAAACGCAGGTGATGAAAATGCCACGAAGAAAAAAAGAGGCACTAGATGAAATCGATTATGGAATAATTAGAATACTTCTAACACATGGCGGGAGAACACCACTTTCAGATATTGCAAAGCAACTAGGAGCAAGCATTGGAACTGTTAAGAGACGTTTAGAAAATTTAATAAAAAGCAAGGTGATTCAAGATATTATACCTATTGTAGAACCAAGTTTGTTTGGTTTTCATGGCTCTTTAATTTTAGTTCGGTTCAAGGAACCTGGCGCAGAAAAAGTTCTTGAGATTTTAGAAAAAGACCCACGTGTGATATTTGCTGCTAAGGTAACTGGAGAATACGATTTAGCTTTTGTGTTCCTCTTTAAGGATCACGCAGAACTCTCGGAATTCATCAATTCGTTGCTCGTAACACGCATCATCGAACGAACAAGCACCTTTGTGATTCTAGAATGGAATGTAATTCGTTTTAAACTTCCATTGAAAGAAAGTAAAACATCATAGATAAAAGAAAAGCCATGATGATTCTGGTTTATATTTTCCAACAATATTAATCCTTGTCCCGCAATATTTGCAGCGATTGTTTTCATCTAATTTATACTCCACAATGGAAAACCCTCGTCTCCGAATAACGGGACGTTCACATGATGGACAAAAAGTGGTTTCTCCTTCTGTGTGCAGTATGTTTCCAGTATAAACATAGTGCAAGCCCACTCTCTTCATTGCAATTTTGCGTGCACGCAAAAGAGCACTTGCTGGCGTGGGAGGTACATTTGTCATTCTATAATTCGGATAAAATGCAGTGAAATGTAATGGAACTGCATCTGGCCCGAATTCATCATAAATCCATTTTGCCACACTTTCGAAAAATTCATCCTTATCATTGTAACCTGGGATTATTAGACAAGTTACTTCAACATGTATTCCATTCTCCTTCATAGTTTTGATTGTTCTCTTCACTACCTCAAACCCATCTCGAACACCACACACTTCTCGATAAAATCTCTCATCCCCTTTCAGATCCACGTTTGCAGCATCAATTACTTTCATAAGATCTCTTAATGGTTCCTCTTCAACGTATCCGTTTGTAACTAGCACATTTTTGATTCCTTCCTTTTCAGCTAGTTTTGCAGTGTCATAAACATATTCAGCAAATATCAATGGTTCGTTGTAGGTGTAGGCGATCGATGTGCAATTGTATGTTTTTGCTAATTCTACGGCTCTCTTTGGAGGTAATTCATCAAGGGGAATTGGTGGTGTGGTGTTTCCTTTTTTAAAACGCGCCTGAGAGATAAACCAGTTTTGGCAGTGCAAGCAGAAGAAATTACAACCTACTGTTCCAATTGAGAATGCTGCAGATCCTGGATAGAAATGAAATAGTGGCTTTTTTTCTATGGGATCAACGGCCCATCCGCTTGTTTTCCCGTAAATGAGGGATACTAATTTATCACCAATTCTCATTCTGACTCCACAGGCTCCAACATCGCCTTCTTCTTTGAATACGCAATGTCTTGGACATAATTTGCATTGAATTACTCCATCAGTTCGGAGTTCCCACCATTTGGCTTCTTTCAATGTTTTTCCCCAAGAAAATTCCCCAACTAAGTTAAAGTTACTTCCGATTTTTATTAACTACAAATTGACCTTAAAATCAGTTATGTGTTACTGATATTCCTGATGATGACTATCGATAGGAAAAATTAATGAAAAAAATCATGAATAATCTTGCACACACGTGACTTGATACCAAAATCTACTAATCTACAGGGAAAATCATACGGAGAACATGATTAAAATGCTATTTGATTTTGATACTTATTTTCCAATTTTTTGAAATTACTCATAATGACTAAGTATCCACATTACTCAGTAATAAACATTTAGCGACTTAATTCATGCGAATATTTCTTGCGTCTTGGTCTTGGAATGAAGAAGGGCGTGGATTTCTTGTATTTAACGTATGGTTCACCGAGTCTTCTTTCAAGTTCTTTCTCTTCAACAAACTTAACATAGATCAGAGCAAGCACTGTGAAAGAAAATACTATTACTAAACCTATCAGAGCACCAGATATGAGAATTAATCCAGTATAATACAAAAATGCGCCAAGAATCATTGGATTTCTTGTATATGCATAAGGCCCACTAACTACGAGCTTCTTCGTTGGAGCAATTGGTAGTGGCGATCCCCTTCCATCCTTCCAAAGAGCCCACGCTGCCCATCCAGTGAGAGAAAGCCCAATTAAAACTAGAATTACACCAAGCAGTATTAAGAGAAAATTTGTATAGATTCTCAGACCTAAAAGAGTACTTAGATAAATAGAAAGATGAACAATTACTAGTGGTATAAGTATTACGAAAATTAATGCTCCTAATAGTAAACCCATGATTATATGCTTTCTATTTTCATTCTTTTTGATAGCAATTGGGGACATGAAATCACCAAAAACGATTCTGTGCATCAAACATATTTACATTTGTTGATATTTAAATGAGGGAGATAGAAAAGTAAGAATACTGTGATGCAAGAAATTTTAACATTTTGTCATTTTCTTATACATTAAATCTCATGATATCTATCTAGGACAAAAAAGCTGGAAAACAATGCCCTTGTATGTTATTCGAGAATTTGACCCTTGGCGTTCTCCACTTTGTACGTGTCCTCCTAAATACTCATTTCAACCTTATACTGGATGCTCCCATTCGTGCCTTTACTGCTATGCGAGATCGTATATTTCTCGCTTTACACGAGGGAGTTTCATAAGCAGGCCAAAACAAAATTTAATTGAACGTTTGCTTCATGACATACGCATTATTGATAAATCAAAGCCAATCAATATGAGCACGAGCTCCGATCCTTATCCTCCGGAGGAGAAAAAATTTTTGGTTACTCGTAAGTCTCTTAGCATACTTCTACGTCATGGCTGTAAAATTTTGGTAACAACTAAAAGCAATCTTGTAGTACGAGATATTGACATAATTTACAATAAACCCGTCGCTGTGATGATTACAATAACTACGCTGGATGATAATTTAGCGCGGAAAATTGAGCCGGGAGCGCCACCACCATCTGAACGAATTTCTGCTGTTCAAAAACTCGCCGAGAATAACATTCCAGTTGGCGTTAGAATAGATCCCATTATTCCGTATTTAAATGATGATCTTGAGATGTTAAAAGAGCTCGTGAAAGAAGTAATTTCGGCTGGTGCTAGGCATATAGTTACAAGCACTTACAAAGCGGATCGAGTGTCCTTCAAGCAATTAATCAAGGTTTTTCCAGAATACGAAGGAAAGTGGAGAAAACTTTACTTTGAAGATGGTGAAAAAATTGGTCGTTATTACTATTTAAGCCAAGATCTTAGGAAGAAATTTCTCTCTATAATAATCAAAACAGCGGATAATTACGGAATCACGTATGCAACATGTCGCGAAGGTCTCCCTCTTAGGAAATCCCCCTCATGTGATGGATCACATTTAATTTTGTCTCAAACAATTCGTGCATGATGTAAATTATTTTTGGTTCTTCCTTTTCATAATCTCTTGTAATTCATTCCAACTAATAATCAGCAAGTCTCGAAACTCGTCGAGCTTCATAGGGATATCCCTTAATTCCTCATCCTCGGTTAATAAAACGCCTGTAAAAATCTCTGCTGTTGCAACGATAATTCTATCAAAGAAATCTCTTATACCTGCATCAAAGAGAATATCATCTAAAACACTAATTTCCTTTGTAATTATTTCTGTTGGAATTAACTCGTCAGTTGTTTGCAAATATTCCAGGGTCTCATTGTATACTTTTCTCATATATTTTAATTTGCTTCTATTGCGCTTACACAGTTTAATAATTTTCCACTTAATTTCAATCAGGGAAACTGGGTTATAATATAGCTCCACATTCATTTTCAACAATCTTTTAAGATCATTCTTTGAAAATTTTTCAGTTTTGATTTCAAATAATGGTAACAAGTAAGTTGTATCTAACAGAATTTTAGTGATTTTCATTTAAGGATCTCCTCCTGTATTTCCTCTGATAACTTCTCAAACTCTTCCACAGTTATCTCGATTTTTACACCTCGTTTTTTGAGTAAATCCTCAATTGATCTCCTTGGCTTAATTAATAAACCGTCTTTGGTAATTACCGCAATAACCTCGCGAGCTCCCTCTATGCCAAGTATTTTTCTTATTTCTTTTGTAGTGTAAATCTCCCCCTTTGAACCGACTTTAAGCTTTACTATTGTTCTCATACCATTCCCCTATTTCAGAAACTTCGGAAACTTCAGATATAATAAGGAATAAGAAAGAATTAAAAGTTCGGCTCTAACCAAAGCTACTACGTTGATTTCAATAGAAATTCATTTATTTTTCTTTTAAGTTCGTCAAGACCTTTGCCAGTCTTAGCACTAACTTTTATAATAGGTGCGTTTGTCCACATTCCGATGAATTCGATTTTCTTCTCTATGTCAGGTATATCCTTATCAATTTTGTTCGCTACAACAATGTGCGGTTTTTCAAACAATTTTAGCTCAGAAAGAACTTCTGCTGCTGCTCGTGTTCTAAATGCAAAGATATCATATTCGTCAGAAACATCAACTACCCATAATAACATATCAGCATTTCGCATTTCATCTAAGTTAATAGCAAAGGATTTAATTATCCTTGGGTCCAGACCCGCAGCGAATCCAATCGTATCTACTAGGAGAACATTTTTTAACTCCGGAATTGAAACGAATTTGCTAGCAAGCGTTGTGAACGGTTTCGAATCCACTTGTGCCTTCTGTGTTCTTGCAAGCGCATTGAACAAAGAACTTTTACCGGCATTGAAATAACCAACAAGACAAACAAACTTAAATCCTTCTTCTTTTCTTCGCTTAATGTATTGCAGTTTTTGTTTTCTAAGAGTTTCTATCTTCTCCCTAATCAAAGAAATTCTACGTCTTACGTCCCTCCACGTCCATTTCCAAGCATATTCACCACCTGCTCTAGTATATGGTCTTTCTCCCGTCTTTCGAAGCTTTACCCAAAGTTTCAGATAAGGTAATTGTCTTCTTAGTTGCGCAAGTTCAATTTGAAGTTTCGATACAGCGTCTGTTGCATGCTTATTGAAAATCTCCAATATTACGTCATTTCGATCCATTACTGATCTTTTTATAGTTTGCTCTATGTTAAACCTTTGAATTGGTGAAAGAGAATTCCAAATCAAGATTACGTCTACTTGCTTTTCTTCAGCAATTTTTGCAATTTCCTCAAGCTTCCCACGACCGAATAGGGTAGCTGAGAAAGGTGCAGGTTTTGTTTGAATTACCTCCTCTACAATTTCATATCCTACAGTTTCACAAAGCAGTCGAAATTCATTAAGCTTTAATCGCCAGTCAGTCTCTCTAAGTAATCTTAGCATCGCAATTATTGCTTTCATATTTCCCCCTTCTATCGTTTAATATTGTTTTAATGAAAATCAAGTAAAAGTTTTCTTCTTTTTGGATTTGCATGGGGTTATAAATGTTTTTCGTGATATTTGACCCTAATCTCAAGGAACAAGTTATTCAAACATATTTACGTGAAAAACAACTTGTTGAAAATCTCTATCAACAATTCATTAAAATCCTTGATGGTATACTCGCCGATGAGAAACTTCCTGCTCAATTTGCATCATTCGTATTCTTTGGAGAACCGTCTAATGAGGCTCCCATGGCTTTAAGAGTAGTAGCTGCCCTCTATGATCTCCTATTAAAAACATGTAAGTTACCTCTCTTTGTGTCATTCGGCGACTTAGACCTCGGGGAGGAGGGTATAATTAGACTAATTTATGTTTTTTCCCGTGCCTCAAAGGTCGAAGGATTACCTGGGCGAGTGATTGTTGCACAATTTTCGGATGGAGATGAGCTCATCACGGTGAATTATTCTAAAGGAGCATTTAAACTAACATCGCTTCGTGGAGCCCTCGCATTCTTTGTTACATTGTCGCGATTGATGAATCGCGAGCCTTTACAATGCTTTGAAAAGTTCAAACGTCAAGTCACAATGATCATTAGTAAGATTAAAGGTTAATAATCTTCTCTCCAGAGATAAATGCAATTACTTTGCTCTCCTTCAACTTCGAGAAGTCCTCGCTGAAAATATCTCTGTCTAATACAATTATCTTTGCTTCAAAACCTCGTGCGATTTTTCCAAGACGTTTTTCAAGGAACAACGCATATGCTGAGTTGTAAGTATAGCAACGAACTGCGTCAATTAAGTTTATTTTTTCATTCTCATTGGGATGATTAACCGCCCAATAAACTCCATACATGGGTCCAAAAGGCATTGAGTCCGATCCAAAGGCTGCAATTGCTCCGGAATTAATAATTGTTCTGAATCTATTTAGCATTTTAGCTCGTTCTTTTCCTAGTCGTCTTTCATACATCCCACCTGGAATCTGCCACTGTAGGAAATTAGGTTGCATAGAAAGTATGATGTTAAGCTTCGCTGCTGTCTTTATTTGATCATCAGTAGCTGCTTCAAAATGTTCAATTCTATGTCTAAGAGGATTACCTTTTGAAATATTCTTTAAAGCGTTTAAGGCTACATCAATTGCTCTATCTCCTATTGCATGTATCGCCAACTGCATCTTTGCTCTTTCTGCGAGTTTAATTATTTCCAGCAAATTTGATTCATCTATTAAAAGTTGACCTTTATTTCTTGGGTCGTCTTTATATGCATCATAAAATGCGGCAGTTCTTGCTCCAATGCTACCATCTAAAAAAATTTTGATTCCGTTTAGGATTACTCCATTGAATTTCCATCCCTTCCAGAATCCAAGGTCTATTAGCATCTTAGCGTATTCATAATAAAAATAAAGACAAAGATTAACCATTAACCTTTCTTCAGACAAAAGCCTTAATGCCATTAGAGTTCGTGGCGACAAGAATTCGCTTATAGCAATAACTCCTTCCTTTAAGCACATTTCCTGAGCTTTGAGAATTCCCTGTGCTAGTTTTTCAATATTGCTTTTGAGGTAAGATTCTATCTGTTTCATTGCCTCTTCTCGAAGAATACCTCTCTCAATGTCAATATTACGTCCCTTTTGAATATTAAAGAAACGAATTACTCGCGAATTAATTACGGCCATATGACCACATATGCGTCTTGCATAAACCAAATGATCAGGTGCAACTTCGTCAAGTTCTTTTCGTGTAGGATATGTAGGATCGTCAGTCCACCGAGTTTCATCGAATCCAGCAATTAATATCCAATCGCCTTTTGGTGTTACCTGTGCTGCTCTTGCAATCAAATCAAGAAAATCCTTTTTTCTCTTTAAATTAAACGCATTTAACCAGAAGGATCGAAAACCCATATCAGTAAAATGCGCATGAGCATCAATAAAAGCAGGAAGAACCGTTCTCTCGCCGAAATCTAAATCTGATTCTTCGGATACATTTAAACCAACAATTTTACCACCAACAATTTTTAAGTTTTCAATGAATTCATCACCGGAAAATATTTTGCCTTTAATTATCACTTGTATTCACCCACACATGTTTTAAAATTTAACGATAAATACTTTTTGGTAAGTTCATTTGATTCGTGGGGGTTAAAGATGTCAAAAATCTTCTTGACATATGTTTTATCGCCAAAAAGAGTAAAAATGCTACTCAAGAATAACGAAGAAGGAAAAAAATTAATTGAAAAAGCCTTTGGAGTAACCCTGCAAATTACGCGTGAAGGAAAAATCACAGCATATGCACCAGAAGACAAGGCAGATGTCTTGTATCGCCTCAAAGATTTATTTGATGCACTTAACTTAGGCTTCAAACTTGAGGACGCTTTACTGTTGGCAAAAGATGAATACTTGTTTAGAACTGTTAACTTAAAAGAATTTGTAAGACCAAGAAGACAAAAGGAAGATTTATGGCGAATTAAATCAAGAATCATCGGAGAAAAAGGACGCGCAAAACGTTTAAGTGAGGAACTCACAAAAACGAAAATCGTCGTAAGCGACGAAAAACCAGAGGTTGGAATTATCGGACCTTTTGATAGAATCGATCTCGCTGTTGAAGCAATAAGGAAAATAGCGAATGGTGCTCCCCATGGTAGAGTATGCCAATGGTTAGAGATAGAAATAAGCATGCTTAAAATAACTCAGCTTGAAACTCCCTCCTTAAGAGATCTCTGGGTTTTAGAAAAAAGGACAAGGAAGAACGATAACTAAGCTAACTAATTCAAGTTTTCCTCCATCATTCCAATGAATGATATCCTTTGTCTCTCCATTTAAAAATTGGTTTTGAGATTATGTTTTTACTTTCTTACTATTAGTAAATAAAAGTCATATGCATGGATCTTATCGAAGTCTTTAGTTTCATTTTTCATATTCTTCCATTTCTACTAGAAGGCTTA
>JAHKLH010000052.1 GCA_029856635.1 Candidatus Njordarchaeota archaeon | reverse complement strand
TCTGATGGGTGTTGATCCTCTTCAAATTGAAATATTAACAAAGAGAATTGCTATGAAGGTTCCAATTAATGTTGAGCCTCCAATTATCGTTTACAGAGAGAGAGTTACGAAGAGAGGAGAGGAAGTATGGACGAAGTCTCCAAATGCATTGAATAAGCTCTGCCTATATGTGGAGCCGCTTGAAGAAGAGATTGCTGAAGCAATAAAGAAAGGACTCATACGTGCTGATCAAGATTCCAAGGAGAGAGCTAAAATTCTCCATAAACGTTTTGGTTGGCCTGCGGATATTGCCAGAAAAGTCATTGACGTTTGGGAGACTAATATACTAATAAATGCAACAGTTGGAGTACAGTATTTTGACAGAGTAAAGGACTATATCATTGCCACGTTTAGAAAATTCTGTAATGAAGGACCTCTAGCTAAAGAACCAGTGCAGAACTTAAAAGTCGTTCTTGTTGATGCAAAGATTCACGAAGATCCAGCTCACACCACGTTTGCGCAGATTTTCACAATGACTTGGGCTGGCTTAGCTGTTTCATTCTTAACTGCGAATCCAACACTTTACGAACCAATAACCAGAGTTGACATTAAAGTACCAACTCAGTTCATGGGTGCTGTTATGTCGCTTCTACAGAAGAAGCGTGGTAGAATTTTAGAGACTGAGATGGTCGAGGATCTTGTCCACATCATTGCGGCAGTTCCTACAGCTGAAACCATTGACTTAGCAAATGAGTTGAGAAGTGTAAGCCAAGGACGTGCTTTCTTCGGTTATCAGTTCCTGAAGTGGGAGCGTGTTCCATCAAATATGGTGGAGAGTTTAATTAAGCAGATTCGTAAGAGGAAAGGTTTACCAGAGAAGATACCAACGATTGAAGACTTTGCCAGATTCCTCTATGTGAGACAGTAACCTTAAATTAATTATTTTGACTGTGCATGGTTAGCAATTTGTTCTTTTAAACATACTCGTTTTTTATGTGTTAAATTTACTAATTTTTATTCGCTACTATTACATTACTCTTTTTTAAACAGTCAATTTGGCTTCAACTTGTTAATATTTCTAAGTGAGAATTACTCTTTATTATGATTCTGTGGTTAGTCACTTTTAACGCTTTTTCTTAGGACATTCGGTGGATCATCCGCAAATCTCCAAATTCCTCTTCTGGGAAACAAGATTTGGATGCCTAATTCTTCAGCAAGCGAGTCACTTATTAATACTTCTCTTTCATTCACACTAATAAGAGCATTACACAAGATTCTTCTCGATACTTTATCTTCCGTAATTACTTCTACTTCTACAGCATTCTCTACAAAATATAGTTGAACATTTCCAGCTAAACTCTCAGCAGAAATAATGTAAGCTTCAGGAGGAGGCCATAAACCAATTTGTCTCGCAATTTCTACTGGTAGAATAATATCTGGAGTACTACTTCTAAATCCAGTATTAACGACAGCAATGCATGTTAGTTCTCTATTTCCCCTTCTTATTCGAATCCTTACGTAAACTCCCATAATCCTTACCTACGTAAATCACCTTAAATAGTATTTTCTTCGGAATCAGTTTTCCGACTTTTACTTTCTTTCGCAAAATGCATACCTTTTGAGATTCATTCATTTTTCTCCCTAAAAAATTTTCCAGAAAACCCAATAAAAAATCGGGCATCAATTGTGATGATTGATGCATCTCACTTACGCTTGAGGTAGCTCTTTTGCACATTTTTATTTGAGAAGTTTTTCGTTTTGTTTGATTATTAATTTGGTGAGTAATTAGCGTGGATTTTTGCATTCAATCCTAGAATTCTTTAAAATTATATTCAATTTAGTAATTAGATAGATGATGAAAATTAGAAAAATTCATAAAGCGCAAAAGAGTAATCGAGAGCAATTCTCATCTAATTAATGATCTAAATACCAAAAAGTTTCTAAATGGAAATGTACAAAAGAGCTCTTATGAGTACGCATTCATATAAAAAATCCCGCGTTAGGGGATAACATATCAATTATTGCTATTAATAATTACATTTGTTTTTGGAATATTTCATTTGAGTGCCAAATTGATAAAATTCATTAAGGCATTTAAGTTTAAATCTAATGAAGCGTGGGAGGATAGCTACTACATTGAAGTTTGGTGCTAGAGTTTGAAAAATCATAGTGGATGATTCTAAAGTTACTTACATAAGTGGTTTACCACCTGGAATACATACTATATTAAGTTTAATGTATAAACCCAGCAACACAGATAGGGAGATGTGCGAAATCGAGAATGTTAATTAATTTGCTCATTTTCGAGATAAAACATGTGTTTGAGGATTATCAATGAAGAGTATTCGTTTGAAATAAAAACTGAAAGAAAGTACAAAGCAATCCTTGACTGTAGTAAGTTCTATGATTTAGATTTTCTCTATCATGCAACTTGTACGATTATGGGAAAAATGAAATTTTGTTATTTTGGTTGGGTGTCTCTATTGAAGATATAATCATCCATCAGGAATGTAGGAATATAAAGAGATAGCATTTTTCACATGTTATTAGCTCAGTCGTCAATTACTGTGATTGAAACTGGTACATTTAATCTTTCTAGTAATGCTATGAAATCCTCAAGATCCATGCCGGCTAGTTTCTGCGCCATTCTCAGGTCGCCCATCTTTATGAAATACTCCACTGCATTTCTAAGCCGGGGTCGAAGTTTCTTAATTTCATTCCAATTAGCTAGCTTTGATCTAATACTTCTTTCAATCAAGAGTTCCTCAAGTTGATCTTTGGGAAGCAGATCATCTCTTAAGTACGCCATAATTTTCGCCTCGGGAACATGTGATGTGTATCATGAGTATAATTCTTGAGTTCTTCCCAAAAGTTATTGATGTATCCTTTCTTATATAAAAACTTCAGTAGTTCGTAGGCACCCCAAACAGTTACTGGAAAATCATTGTGATATAGTTCCACTAGGCGCAAGACGCCCTTGTTTTCTGTTAGAACAATACATTTCTCTCTTAAGCCTATTGCAAGTGCGTAGGCTTCTGGTGGGTCAATAATTCTTATTCGAGGATCGTGTATGGAAGTCTCAATTATTTTTCTAACGCTTTCTTCTAATTCTCTTTTAAATGGATAAATTACTAAGAATCCTGATGAAAGAAGTTTTGATGCGAATTCTAACGTTTGTTCGGATTTAATCTCTGCTAAGATGTCTTCGGTTATATAACCATAATTGAAAACTTTTGTTAAGAGTTCTCGTTTTCTATATCTTGACCATTCTATTAAAAAGCAAGTGTCTATTGAACATACGAGTTTAGTCAATTAATGTCACCTTTGGTATTCTAGCTCGAATCCTTAGATCTTCAAATTCATCAACAGTTAAGCCAGCTAATTTAGCAGCTTTGTATACATCGCCAGTCTCTATGAATAAAATTAATGCTTGCCTTAATTTCGGAGGTTGCTTATTAATGAAATCCCAATCAGCATTCTTTCGTCTAATTTCTCTTTCAATTTCTTCATCATGCATCTTCTTCACCAAAATAAGTAACTTGTGGTCTTATATTGAAGATTTCATCAAAAACAAAACAGTTTTTAGCGTAGGTACTTGATTTCCGTATGATGTACATTAGTCTTCCTCAAATGGAATAACGCCTGGTAATATAAAAGCTAATACTATTAAAATAGCAGTTAGAATAATTAAGGAGTTCCAATTTATTGGAATTAATATAATTCCGAAGAGTTCTAAAAGTAATCCGCAAAGTCCGCATAGAATTAGGATAATCACAAGAATCAAAGGATCGATACCTATGATTATGTATAATGATGCTCTCTATATGCTTCTCTTCTTTAATCGCTTTCTTCAAGTCATTAATGTAGAGATAAACCATTCCTAAGAGCATTACTAGTAGAAAAATAATCGCTTCAAAGATTCCGCAGGAAATAGAAACTTTCAGTAACACCATGTTAAGTCCAGGAAGTATTCCAAATCATATTTCAAGTATTGAAAAAACTATAATTATGAACGGGAGTGTTAAGATTGTCATAATTAGTAAAGAAAAGAGACTATGTTTTTAATCGCGCTTTTTCATGTACTTAATTAAAACGAAAATAATTTTGATGGCGCAAAGGACAATGCTGCGAGCATTATGAGCAAAATAGTGGTTATAGTGACTTGCGAGATCACATTGATAATTCTCATCACACTAAAGAATATTAAAGCACTAATATTTTGTATAAAAATTGCTTAGAAGAAACTTGACTTGAATGGTATTTAAGATGAAAAGTTCTATCCTAATTGACGGAGTTAATGATTCGTAGTACTTAATATTAACGTGAAAATGTGTTTTTTAATGCCGTTAATTTTTATAGCTTTTTAATCCCAGAATCACTTCATACATTGCTGAATTATGATAGAAACCAAAAGAATTAATTTTTATAGTAGGTTTGAAAAATGGAGGGTAAAAGGGAAAAACTTAAACGAGAACTTGGTTTAGGTTATCTCACACTCTTCGGCGTCGCACTAATTCTTGGAGCTGGCATTTATGTATTAATCGGGAAAACCGCTGGTTATGTTGGAGATGCCGTTTGGACTAGCGTCTTATTTGGAAGTATCGTAGCTCTCTTAACTGGATTTAGCTTCGCTGAACTCGCTGGGATGTATCCATTTGCATCATCTTCCTACACTTATGTCAAAAAAGCATTTCCTAAAAGAGATTCCCTAGCATTCCTTACTGGTTGGTTCATATTCTTCGATGCGATAGCAGGTGCAGCAACTGCAGCTCTAGGATTTGCTGGTTACTTTGTAAAAGCATTCGGAATTACGGAAACATATATTCCAATTCTCGCAATAATTACAATAATAATCCTCACAATTATTAATTGGATAGGAATCAAAGAGAGTGCCATTGCAGCATTGGCGCTCCTAATCTTAGAAGTATTTGGACTTATATTCATAACCTTTCTTGGATTTATCTTTACTCAACGACAACCAAATTATGTACAAGTTACACCTCCTGCTGGAATAGACATTTTATCAGCTGTTCTTATAGGTGCTGCTGTTTTCTATTTCGCATATACTGGATTTGAATTACAGCCAACATTAGCAGAGGAAGCCAAGAATCCACGAGAAAATGTTCCAAAAGCAATTGTATTAGCTCTAATTATATGTTCCATTCTTTATCTACTTGTCGCATTTGCAGTGGTAAGATTAATACCACCTGAAGAGTTAGCAAAATCACCTGCACCCTTGGCAGCCGCTGCAGAAACCGTTGGTCATGAAGCATATATAATAATGCTCATTGCCGCTTTATTCTCAACTGGAAATACTGTTTTAGGATTTCTAGTTTCAGGTTCTAGACTTGCATATGGTTTGGCGGAGGAAGGAATCCTTTACAAAAAATTAGCATTAGTAGATAGAAAGAGAAGAACACCACACATAGCCGTCTTTATGTCTGGAATAATTGGAATACTCATAATTGTATTCTGTGATGCAATACCTCGAGCACTAGGTATAAAAGTACGCGTAACAACATTTCAGTTAATTGGACTAACTGTGACTGCATCTCCAAAAGAATATGAACTAATTGAGATCGTAGGAAAAGGCGCAAGTCTTGCATGCATAATTACATTCGTGATAATCAACGCGGCAGTCATTGCACTAAGATACCGAGAACAAGAAGCAAGAAGAACATTTAAAGTTCCCTTATCCATCGGAAACTTCCCAATATTATCAGCAATTGCAGCAGCATTATGCGTTTACTTTATAATCACAGCATTCTTAGACTGGATTGTTTGGTTAGTGGCCATAATAGTCTTAATAATAGGATTCACCTTATACTTCCTCAGACCAAAAGCATGAAACAAGATTGAAAATAAACATCACCAAATCTTTTCCTTATTTTTATTTACTCCATATAAAAATAATTTTCATCCTTACCTAACTAAACCAAAATCATCTTGATATAAATGACACTAGGACTAACAATTGTCACACATTGTTTATCGTGTCAGAAAAATAAAATATTTTCAGAAAATAGAAGAATAAAATATTATTAAAGAGTTGGGGAGGCGGCGGGGAATCGAACCCCGGCTCGGGGCTTTCTGCACGAAAAAGACCACAGGCCCCTGTGCTACCACTACACCACCGCCTCCATTGGATTTAATACTCCAAAATTACGAATAATTAGTGGTTTTTAAAAATTTTTTGCAGATGTTCTTATGATATTCTTGGGTGTTCTATTGTATTTTGTGATTAGACAAGTTTAATTTTCTAAGTTTTGTAGCTCCTACTTCTTATGAAAAAATTAGATTTTCATTAACTCATTAATCAAAAATTTTGAGAAGATTGAGTGTTTTGTGGGCAAACCTTGTCATTGTATATACTTCAGGGTCTGTATACCCCCGTGCTACCACTATACTACCGCTCTGTCAAAGTTTATTGGGTTTATTGTTTGTTTGGATTCTATATCTCATGTTTGTTTTAATGATTGCATTAGGTTTGTTCTGGTGTGACTATATTGTTGTTTAAATTGTGGGTGTTGTGATTACTTGATGTGATTAACGGGGGGTTTGGAATATTATTATGAAGAGGATCTTCAAGGAAGTGTTTAGTGAGATTTTTGAGTTTGATAGTATTACTGCTGAATGTGGAATTCAAATTGCTGAAAGAAGAGTAGATCTAATTATAAAGAATTTGAGGAAGCTAAAAATATATGTGGAAAAAGAGTCATGGTTAAGGTATGTTTATGATAATCGTAATTCATGGATCATAATCGAATTTAAGGGTCCCTATGAAACTATTTCCTTTGATGTCATTTTAACTACAATTTACTATAAATTGCTTCTTGCAATATCGGAAAAAATATGGTTTCACGCAATATCCGCGTTTGTAATTGGTCCACGTTTAGCTAAAAATGTTAGACAAATACTTGCAGAAAAAACACACAATTATTTAAGAATTTTGGGAAATAAAGCATTTTATGAAATTATTAATGATAAAACACTAGAAATACACGTAATTACATATGATGAGCTTGATCCGAATATTCCTGGAAATGAATCTTTATGTATGTTTTCATCAAAGGAGAAAATATGTAGTGTAGCGATTAAGAGAATTTTAGAAACATACGATAGCAGAAGTATTTTATATTCATTTGCGCTCTTCTATAAGCCGGATATAGTGAGAATTAAAATGAAGGAACCTATTCCAAAGGAAAATATCGCAAAAGCTGTCGAAGTAATTGGACTTGATAGATTAGCGGAGGCACTCGGTCCAAAAGAAGTTGGCCCGTGCTTTGAAAAGGGTTCTTAATAAGTTGAGTGAGGAGAGAAGGAGGAAGATATTAAAAATGCTTATTGGATGAATTTTTCTTTAGATAAATTGTTTGTTGATTTTTTATCTATATTAAAAATATTTTGATGATTTTAATATCAATGTATTAAGTTATTTCTTGTTTTTTGGCTGTGATTTTGCATTTTAATGATAATTCATAAGATAAAAAAATGATATTTTGTTTCATTAACTATTGCTGTTAAGTTTAATCGGTTTTCCTAGTATATGTTTTTTGTGATATAAATAAAATAAGTAAAATTCTAACTAATGTTTTTTCTTTAAAGTGCAAGTGAAAAGGGGAGTTAAAAATTGCCAGTCAAGGTTCACACCTTTGCTATCATTAGACCATCAGGAGAACCAACCTTGATTTGTGGTTCACTAACCCGGAGTCCTACTGGGTTGGCTGGATTTATTTCGGCATTGCATAGGTTGGCGCAAGAACTTATTCCTGAAACTGGACGTCAAATTAGAACTAGTAGATATGAAATGATGTTTCACAATTTTGGTCATATTTTTGTTGGACTAATTCATGATACTGCATCAGATTTCTTATCTGCAGTTATAACTGATCGCGCTGACGTAAAAGATATATCTACAATCATTGATCTTAGTATTCGTTTTAACGAGAATTTTCTTCGTGAGATTTGGGCTCATTTAAGTGATGAAGAAAAGGAGCTTAATGCTATTCCAATTGAATTAATAGAAGATTTCGAATTAAAATTAGCGAAATTTCTTACGTCTCGAGAATGGTTCAGTAAAATAAGAATTTCTCGCTATTTCATACGAAGTTCCACTGGCTGTGTTTTTTTGCGATATCTCCTTAATGAGATAAGAAAAAGACTTGAGACATTTGTTGGAAGGAAATTCTTGTCTAAGGTAATGAATAAGTTAATGAGTAAGTATGGAATTTCTGAAGAAATTCTCAGATTAGTTATTTATTCTCGCCCAGAAGAATTTGAGGATGAAATTGCAGATATAACTATGCGATGTGGTAGTATGATATTTAATTTAATTAAATTAACACAAAAAGCGTTTACAAGGCGTGCGTTAGAAAACATTGATGTTCTGGATGTCGGTGATCGTAATGGTTGATGCGCTTACGTTTAATGGAATTTTAACATCAGAGATAATTGCTGGCATTGGATTTGTATTAATTTTTTTCGCAATGCTGACATTCGTGTATGTTGTGCGAATAGCACTTGAAGTTGGTTTTAAAGGTCGTGGAATCCCTCGAGTAGCATTAATAAGTTTATTTTATTCATTTCTCATGTTTGCTGCCGGTTTTTTACTGATTTATTACAAAGAGAAATTATTTGTAATTGGTTTGGTGCTGATTTTGATATCACTCTTGTTAATTATAGAGATTCTCAGAGAATTACATAAGGCTCTGAAGATTCTTATTTATGGCTAATGTAAAAGCCGTTCCAGGAGGCCAAGTCGTTTTAAGTGAAGTTTAAGAACTTCCTTAAAGACAAGTTCAATATTAATTCCCTCTTTAGCACTTGTTTCAATGTATGGAATTTCAAAATTTATCACTTCCGATAACTGCTTTGCCAATCGCTCTCCCTCCTCTTTCGTAATACAATCAAGGCATCTATTCCTCAAATCGATTTTGTTTCCAACTAGAATGAATGCCGCCGCTTTGTGAACATGAGGCAAAGCGCTATTGAACCATTCTGGTATGCTTTCAAAGGTATCTCTTCTAGTA
>JAHKLH010000051.1 GCA_029856635.1 Candidatus Njordarchaeota archaeon | reverse complement strand
CACTCATGACGACTTTTTTGCACGTTTTCATTTGAGGAATTTCTTGCTTTGTTTGGTTTTAATTTGAAGAATGGGTAGCTTGAATTTCTGCGTGCAACTTAAGGAATCAATAAACCCGCTTTAAATTTGATGATTAAACAAACAATGAAATCAGAAAAACTCAAAAGCGTAGAAGAGTCGTCAAGAGCGTGCCACTAAGAGTGCTAAGAGTTGGTTCAAAATTTTTTATATTTGAGGTTTGCATGTATAAAACAAGACCTATGTTTTTGGAACTATAGAGTTTTTTTGGTAATATATTGGATGCTGTAAGGTTTTTATTTGAGAGATTTAATGGAGGTTTAATATGGTTCAATTAATTTTAAAAGAGCCTATTGCAAGTGTGCTTATTAACTTAGCTCGAAAACTTAATATGGATGTTGAAACGCTAATTTTAAAACTTGTGGAGAAGGAGCTTGATCCGTCAGAGAGAATAAAAGTATACATTTATCTCTTCAAGAATTACTTGAAAGAAGCTGAAGAATATAAGAACAAAGGAGATATTGTGCAATCTTCAGAGAAGCTATGGGGTGCTGTAACATCGCTTCTAAATATCATTGGTGAGGTTAAAAAAGTTCCACATTATACTCATCGAGATTATTGGGAGATAATGAATATTATAGTAAGGGAGACAAATGATTATGAATTAAATGAGCTTTTGGCTTTAGCAGAGAAACTTCATGCTAATTTTTATCGTAATTTTATTCCATCAGATTTGTTCGAAATGTATGCTAGAAGAATAAATGTTTTGATAAAAAAGCTTCTTAAATATATATCGAAGTTAGGAGTTAGAATTGATGCTCAAATAAACTAAATAATACAAGATAACCAGAAATTGTTTTGTATGTTACTGCAATAACACGGGCTAAAATAAAGTGTAGTGAGGATGTGAAGGTTAAATTTTTTCAAATGATTTGAGTTTTAATGAAAGAGGATCTAATCAAAGCTAAGCTAGAAGATATCCTCGGGATGTATCCTGAGAGAAAATTGATATTCGTGAGCAATTTTGGAATGCTCTAAAGCAGTTTCGACCATAGTTTTATTTAATTTTCGTTAATTGTTGCTTTAATCATTATTCTATTGTAGTATTCGAAGCTTTTTTGTATTACAACAATCATAACTTAGGTTTCCAAAAATTACCAAATTAAGTACCAAAACTAACTAATACGTAAATTAAGATTGTGAAATATCACACTTTTTTAATCTTTGCTATCTTGTCTTTGATTTTCTTTAATCTTTTTTCCGATGATATCATTAGTTTAATTGTTTCAATTATTTTATTAAACCAATCCATAAATAGATCGTAGCTATGGAATGGAATTGATTCGCATGAATTAACGAAATTTTCAAAGCATTTGAGAATGTGTGTTGCTATTTCCTTTTTTAATTTCTTCTTCACTTGGGATAATGTTGGTAAACTATTAATTATACTATCGTAAATTCTTAGGAAAAACGTGGATGCATCTAGTGAGAATATTCTGCTGAAATTTTTTTGAATGAATTCAGTGAATTTGATAAACGTGTAAGCTAAAACAATCGCTTTTATTTCATTATCTTCAATCATTTTTTGTAGATTTTTTATGTATTCTCCCTGAAATAGGGGAGCAAGTACAATACCTCTTCTTGAAGCTCCTACTCCAAATAATGGAATGTGATCCAGCGTAAGAGTATGTGAGAGAGCTTTAATTATTGCATCAGTCATTAAGATGAAAGTGAAAGCTTTTTCAGTTTCACTTAGTGGTTCACCTATCATTTTTTCAATTCTTTGCATGGTCGTTATGGGTATTTCTTCTAAGGTAAAGAAGGGAATAGCTGGACCTGCGGGCTCAGTGAGATCTATTCCGTATTTTTCTAGTATTTTCTTTGTTTCCTCATTTAGTGATGCTTTATACCTCTCAATAAAAGTTACAACATTACATAGAGTAGTTCCTATGCGAGATAAAACTATTAGAAACCTAGAGATGACTTCAAGGATTTTATCAAGTACTACTGGAATTCCGTATCCATAAGTATATGCTGTGGACGGAAATATTCCAAAACTATCTCCTCCCATTTTTCTTGGAAAAGTTTCCCTAAGAATCTCAAAATACTTTTTCATAGAGAATTCCGAAATTTCGCCGCCAGGAAAATGTTTTGCAACAATTGAAGGAATAAGTGTTTTCGCGCCAGTTATCGCATAAAGAATAGCAAAATTTTGTTGCATGTGCATACTAAACATTGGTAAATTTAGCGTATATGAAAGGGGGACAAAATAAATTTTTATATTGATTCCTTTCTCTGGTTCTACTAATGAGATAATTTTTGGTTTTCCGATGAATTCAATTTCTGAGTAATCTGGAAAGACAATTACTGGTCGAATATCTCGCGCGATAAAGAAGAGTTCGGTGTCTGGATTTTTATCACCTGCTTTCAAAAGTTCAATAAAGTTTGGAACAAAGAACTGAATTATAGGTTCGTAGTATCCAAGGAATTTTCCCAAATCACCGATTTTGCGCTGAATAATGTCGCTAATCCGTTTATTATTCAAAGCTTTCCCCAAAATTATGTCATGAAAAATATTAAATCATAAAAATTTGCTTGATTATGACTAAGATTTTTGATATCTTATATTTCACTTTCATAGATTGGTACTTTTTGTTCGGCGAATAACTCAATGAGTTTTCTTGCTGTTGGTGGATCGATAATAATGGTTTTTCCTCCTAGTTTTTTGATTTCTTTTTCCAAATATTCTCTTACGCCTTCCTCAAGTCCAATTAGAACAATTAAACAAAATACAAATCGCTTATTATTTGATGTCTTTAGCCATCTCCTTACCGCATTTATTGCTCTCTTTGCATCTCTTTTGAAGACAAAGCGATATTTCACGTCTATTAACCATTGTGTTCCTTCTGGATCGATTCCAGAAATTTCAAATTCGAATTCTCCTTTCTTCTCAAGCTTTTCTATGTCTCTTAATGGTGGTATTTCAAGAGTATTAATTTTTATTCCTCCCTTTTGACTTATTGTTCTGAAAATTTGCGTAAAGACAATTTCCATAGTTCTTCCTACTAGGATTCCCCATCTTCCAAATGTGATTTCAAATGCTATTCTCATTCCCCTAAAATCGTACAAAATTTCTCTTAGTAGTTCCTCTATTTTCTCAAGCTTATCTCTCACTTCATTCAGAAGTTTTATGATTTTTTCTTCATGCATCTAATCTCACTCTTTTAATATAGTTGATTACTATCTCAGCAGTTTCATCAGATATCATCTTCTCTCGTCGTAAAGTATCTACTATTTCAGTCGTAGTTAATAGTGAAATTAATCTTATGTTTTCCCTGCTTAGGCGTTCTTTTGCACCTTGTTCTCGATCAATTACAACGAAACATGCTTTTACAATTCCACCTGCGTGTTGTACCGATTTAACTGCTTTTAATAAAGTTGAACCAGTTGTTGCAACATCATCTATTATCACTACTTTTTTTCCATTTACATCAGCTTCCACTAGTCTCTGAAGCCCATGTTTCTTTTCTTCTTTTCTAACATATGTCATTGGAATATCTCCTAAGCAAGAGATGTATGCCGCTAAGGGAATTCCCCCCGTTGCAATTCCGACAACAAGATCAAAAGTTTCTTTGCTTAACACTTCGAGTGCCAATTTAGCTACGTTTTTCATTATTGTTGGATACATTGGTAATATTCTTAGATTAAAATAAAATGGTGATTCTAGTCCAGAACTAAGCTTAAATTTTCCAAATTTTAAACAACCAATCTCATAGAGCTTAAGTATGAGTTTCTTTTTTTCGTTCATTTAAAACACACATGTGAATTTTTGCGATTTTTCTAGTAGTTTCTATAGGGTTTGGAGAATTTAATATTGCTCTTCCTACGATTTCTGCATCAGCACCATGTTTTAGAGCGCTTCCTGGTGCTGCTCCCTGAGCACCAATTCCCGGTGAGAGAAGATAAAATTGTTTCCCGAGGTATTCTCTAGCTTTGCTGATGTAATATGGCATGGTTGCTGGTACAATTGCTCCTGTTGCATGTAACGTTTTCGTTAAGCTTAACATCTTTTCAAAGTTTGTGTTTAAAATTTCTTCAGCACCAGGATGACTCATGGCTATGACTAGAAATATATCTAATGAATATTTTCTTACAACTTTGACTAATTGCTCTAATGCACCTTTTCTGCCAACAAATGCATGAGCAATTATTCCATCGAATCCAATGGTATGTAGTTTTTCACATATTTTAATCATTACATGTGATATGTCTGCTAATTTTAGATCTGCCAGTGCATAGAGGTTCTTCTCCTTTAGAGTACTAATGAAGTGCTTGATTTCGCTTGGGTTGTTTTCAAGGAATGTGATTAAACCTATCTTAACGCCTATGATTATATCTGATACACTTGAGATAATTTTTACAATTTCATCGGTGATTTTTCTGTCTATTGCTACGATGACTCTTGATGGCTTTTTTAAGAAATCGTTAAGATGAGCTTTCTTCATTTTTTGACAACTGGTAACGTTTCATTAGCAAAAGGCATGACACAAACTAGTGCATCGTTGTTTTCTTTAAGTAACTCATTCAATGCTCGTTGCGGATCTTCTATTGGTGTGCATTTGAGAACGTTTTTCACGAGTTCCGGATTCATCTCAGTTTTTAAGTAAACTTTTACGCGTTCAACTATTGAGTACAAGTATAGTGCTTTGTGACCACCCAATATAAATTCCCTTCGGAGGGCGTCTCCAACTTCTCTTGAGTTTTTGTATTTTAGCATCCATTCGTGGAATACTTTATGCCCGATACCCTCTGGGCATGCAGCTAGGAGTATTATAACACCACCATCTTTCACGGCAAGGTCAGCAGTGTATAGTCCTTTTGTTGCTTGGTAGAAATTAATATCGAAGGGGTGTCCGCCCGGACTTGCGACAATGATGTCTGGTTTGCATTCTATAGGAACTTTGTAAATTTGATCGATTAGTTTTATCCCAGTGTAAAACACTGTTTCTAATTTTCCAGCGTATGCTTTTACAATTTCTTTCTTTGTATTCATCACGACATTGAGAACAAAGTCAACACCAGCTTTTTTCGCTGCTTCCATTATATCTTCATGGATAGGATTTCCTTTTGCCACACCCATTTTAGCATTTGGATCGAGTAGCATTGCATGATTATGTTGAATGGTTATTCTGCCAGATATTCCTGGGAGAATGGACTTAGGTCCTCCGCCGTATCCAGCATAGTAATGTAGAGTAATATCCCCGGTTAAAATCTTAACATCAGCTTCATAGTAAAGACGATTAACATAAACTGGCGTGCCCCTGCTGGTTTTTCCACAGTAAACTAAATCAGGAGCATCACAATTATGACTAACTATATTCTCCTTAGGAACACGCTTAAGTGTCTCCTCTCCAAGTAATTTCTTCATCTCTTCTGGTTTAACTGGTCTATGAGTTCCACATGCGAATATTATAAAAACATCACTCATAGGAATGCCCGCCTTTTCAAGTTCATCCAAAATAGGAGGAACCATTAGATAACTGGGTGCAGGTCTTGTATGATCATCCACAACTATTGCAATCTTATCCCCTTTCTCAACGGTTTCGCTAATTCTTGGGGCATCCAATGGGTTTTCAAGAGCATTTTTAATCTCTTTTAGAGGATCCGAGACACCAGAAATATCTCTAGGTTCAAGTATTCCCACCACATTTTTGTCGGGAATCTCAAGTGATATTTTCTCATGCCCATAGGGCAAAACAACTTTCATTTAATCACCACTAAAATGAAAGATAGCTAAGTTTATATTTTACGCATATTTATATCAAAGGGATTTTCAGAAGTAGCATCTTTAACGAGATCCTAATGGTTAAAAAATTACGCAAACAACATATTACATTTTTGACGTCTTTCGCTTAATTCATAATCTGAAAAATCAAATTTCGCTATTTTTTATGCATGAAAGAGCTTAGCTTTCTTTGCAAGCATTATTGAATATAACAAAATCCAAATAACACCAAAGAATGAAGATAGAAACTCTGGTATTGCAACGCCTGTTACCCCAAGAGAACGCCAGGGAACGGCAAGCCATATAATCGCATCAGCAATTCCAGCAATAATTCCCCAAATCCCGAGTAATAAGTTATGCTTCGAAATCACAAACCCTATGCCAATGATTAAAAGTGCAAAACCAAACAAGGCAAAGAACGCTACAGAGAAAACATAATGCCACGGCTTTGCATGCTCTGGGAAGAAGCCAATTCCAAATAATGAAATACCGCTCAAAATGAACAGAATAACGCCGATTTTCTCAACAATATTTCTCATATGTGAATAAATTCCAATGGCAAAAATCGTAACTAATATTCCCGTAGTCATCAAACCCATGTTAAAATAAGGCGCAGATTCAGGATGCACTTGAGAATTTCCCAAATCACTCAAAGCATTCTGTGTCCATGAAAACCATGGCGCGTTATTTATTGCTGAGAAAATTCCAACATACGCTACAAGCGGGACTAAAAAACCAATTAATGCAAGTGTTTTATCGCTAATTTTTATCAATTTCATCACCATATTAGTATGAACCTAAATATTTTTCATAATGCCTAATCTGTTTATCAAAGATTCGTCGGATTAAAACCTCTTGTAGTAGGAAAAAATTCACGCAGTCATACCTTTGATAGCTAAATAGATCTTGTTGATTTTTATGGGATTTTCTCCACATGATACGATTTAAAGCTTTTAAAGCAACAGATGTAATAATTATATGGTCTTTAGAAATATCAGGGGGCGTGGCCTAGCCAGGTTATGGCGGCCGGCTCCAGCGCTCTGTCGGCGAGACCGGTGTGTCGCGGGTTCAAATCCCGCCGCCCCCACCAATCCTAGTGCAAAATTATCAAATTTCTATTCCGGTGTTTATTTTAATTCCAAAGGATGTGCTTGGTGTACAACAGTTATTTAACCTGCTGAGTTTCCTTTGGTTGCTATCTAAGCGATTAAGTTCATGTCTTTAGAGCATATAAGATTTATTTACATGCAATCGAGAAAAGTTAAAAATAAAAGAGTAAATGTCTGATAATTATTCTATAAAGAAAGAGTTAAGCTTGCTTCTGGACTTCCTTAATACGATTTTTGCCTCGGGACACAACTGCCTAAAGGTACGAATCGCTAATAAACATCCATCTAGCATTCCATGATCGTTATTAAATAAGAGGAAAACTCGAGTTGGATTACATTTAATTACTTTCTTTAAAATCTGCTTCATTTCTACTTCCGTGTATACATGCGAGTACCAACTTAATCTACCATGAAATCGCAAGTAAATATCCTCCGTCGTCTTGAAAACATATGCTGGAAATTCTGGGGCGTCAATGGAGACAAAAGTAAGCCCAAGATTTTTGATAAATGAAATCGTATCTGACTTGAACCAACTTTCATGGCGAAATTCGACAGCAATTTTTTCCGTACCAAATGTTTTTGCAAATGATTTTAAACGCAACTTAAAGGTTTCTGTTGCCTTTACACTTGGTGGAAATTGAAAAAGATAGTAAAAGATGTAGTTCTCAAGTGGCTTAAATCGATCCCTAAATTTTCTCCAGAATTCAAACGCTTTTTCACTTAATTTGGCAGAATGAGTTATGTATCGATTCACCTTTACGATCCAAAAGAGATTATATTGCTTGCTAAGTCTTGCCCAGCGATTTATCATCGAGGAAAATGGTGTCCGATAAAAGGAAGCGTTGAGTTCCACGATGGGGAATGGAGTATTTTCGATATACCACTCCAAACGACCCGTTGGGTTCCAGAAGTAACTCCAACCTGAAGTACCAACGTAGACTTTCGTAGATAATCACCCGTATTCAAAGTCAAAAAATCCTATTATTAATTAACGTAGTAATTAATGGAGTAAGATTTCTAGTAGTTTTAGATGCTTTTTGTGATTGTTCCAATCAAGATCAGAATTTAAGATTTCAAAACAAATTCAATAAATCGCTTTTCAATTTCATCGATTGTCATTAAACCAAATTTGTCAAGAAAATTAGTTAGTCGCCTAATCCAACCTACTGCCATAGGTAAATGTGTCTTTTTTGCTAATAATCCAGCAATTATGTAGTTTTCTCCGAAGCAAGCAATTAATTCACCTCCCTTTAGATAAAACGTTCTCCTTTCATGTGGCTTTGCAATATGTAGTAGTCTTGCAACAACTTCCATTCCACGAATTAGATTTTTTCCAGATAATGATGTTATTATACGAACGTAATTGTTGTTAATGCGAATCACCATCAAGGGACCGCCATAATTGAAGATATAAATGCTTTTCAAGTGAGAAAGCTTTCTGATGAGTTTAGTATCCGCTAATATTTTCATATGAGTCCCAAAGAAGAAAAATGTACACTCATAAATTTTACTTAACAATTATATATTCGACAGTAAAGTAAGGTTATGAAAGTGTTGGGAGGTTAGCCGACCGCACTTCATTTTTAATTCAGTGCAGCCCAGAGAGCCCCTAATTTAAAAAAAGGATTTAAATATATTGATTCCTGTGAATGCATTATGTTAATTTTCGTTTATCATAGATGTCTCCAAACATAAACGCTACTACGCTTGAGAAGGGGCCCCAAGCAACTAGCGATCCCAGAAACGCAAAAATGGCTTCTGGATTCCATGGTGACACAAGTATTACTAATAATACTGTTAGAATTATAGCAATATATCCTGCTGTTGCGCCATTGTTTGCACGTGCTGCTGATAATCCTGAGCTAATTCCCGTGAATAAACTCCAGATTACTGCAAAGATTACTCGACTTAAATCAATTGCAATTTTTTCCTCTAATCCAGCACTTATTAATAAATCAATAAACGCTATGCGTATGGGAAGATTAAACGAATAGATAACTATTGAAACTAACAAACCAATCAGAGTACCGAAAAATGTACTAATAATATCGCCCTTACGTAGATATGCTAACATTCTCTTAGACTTATTAATTGTTTTGATAACGATGTCATCAATTTCTTTTGCAATTTTTTCATCAATCATTACTAATCCAGACGCTAACACTACTTTTTCTAACTCTCTCTTAAGTCGTCCCCCAATTTCCGCAATTACTCTCCGAACTGCTTCTGGATGATCTGTTTTGTCAGCAATACCCACTAAGAACACGGATTTTTCTCCTAATCT
>JAHKLH010000050.1 GCA_029856635.1 Candidatus Njordarchaeota archaeon | reverse complement strand
ATAAATCCTCTCGCGTATAAGTATCTCCTAGAGACAATTCACTTAAATAAAGTTGAAAGAAACGTAATACCCTTGTTTATTGACAATCATTACTTAGACTTCAAAGATATGTTTGATCATGTTCTTATGGGATTTTTACCAGAACCAGATATCGAGCAACTCGCTATCGCAATTAATGCTGTAAAGAAAAGAGGCGGATGGATACATTATCATTGTGTAGCAAGAAGAGATAAAGCTCTACAAAAAGTTTCAGAAGTAAAGGAGATAACACAATCTCTAGGCGCAAACATAGAAAAGCTCGTATGGAGAAAGGTTAAAGGTGTAGCACCAAATGTTTGGCACATTGTAATCAGAATGTATATAAAGAAGATATGACACCATTTAGGACGATCTAATCCATAGGTCTCCCTCAACACGTCCCTTAACAAGTCCTTGTTTTAATAGATTAAAGATAGCTTTTCTTATTGATTGCTTGCTATAGCCAAGTTTTTCAGAAATTTCATCAAGACTAATTCTCTCATAAGAGTTAAGAATTTCAATAAGACGATCCCTTGCACTTTTTCCATGTGTCATAGAACCAGTTTTATATTTTGCATAAGCTGCTCTAAATGAACGTCCACAACTTGGACAACGGAAAGTTCCCATAACCGTAACAGTTATATTTCCCTGTTTGTCTGGGAGGGACGTTAGAGTCCATGTTTTCTCAGGCTCGGCTTCAAATTCATATCCACATCGTGGGCAAGTTACTTTTTTCATCATTAATCGCCATACTTTAATCTATAAAGACAATAAGTTTTATACGCCAATGTAGTAATACTCTCCTTTCTGCTTTTGAAT
This sequence comes from Candidatus Njordarchaeota archaeon, assembly GCA_029856635.1. Classification (GTDB taxonomy): domain Archaea; phylum Asgardarchaeota; class Njordarchaeia; order Njordarchaeales; family JAHKLH01; genus JAHKLH01. Next base: position 8,492 of record JAHKLH010000050.1, on the reverse strand, counting down.
CCTATCTAATCTCGATCCAGGTTTATTTATACGAGGTCTGAGTGTATCTTTATCTCTACGGAAAGTAATGCCTAAGAACTTTAAGAATCGGTTCATTCCCTCACGTTTCCCAAGAGGTTTCGAAGCATATCCTTCAATTTCTGGCTCGCCCTCGAAAACGATTAGAAAATCAGATATATAATCAATGAACATCACATCATGATCGACTACAAGTAATGTAGAACCTGATTTCTCTGCGAATGTCCTTAAAATCTTTGCAAGACGCCAACGATCCTCTGCATCAATATATGCTGTGGGTTCATCGAGCAAATACAAGTGGGCTTGTCGTGCTAAACAACATGCAATCGCCACCTTTTGGAGATTTCCTCCAGATAATTCACGTAGTTCGTAATCAAATAACTTATCTATCCCGAGAGGCTTGATGACATATGTTTGATACCATCGATCTCTGATAGCTAATGGATTGGCTTCTTTTAGCTTATCAATTACTCTAACCCAGTCTAATTCGCCAACGAATTCTCCAAGATACTGTGGTTTATATGATATTTTAAGTGCTGCAGTCTCATATTTTCCTTCGTCTGGCTTTAGAATTCCAGCTAGTAATTTTACAAAGGTTGTTTTTCCAATCGCATTCGGTCCGACTACACCATAAACTCTTCTTAAATAAAGTTCACCTGCATTGACATTTAAACAGAATTTCCCAAGGCGTTTTTTCATTTGCGGATATTTAACTAAAACTAATTCCTCGGGCGTCTCCGCCATTTCAACTCCGATTGCTGAGAATTTTATTACGTATTCACGAAATCTAACATTCTCTGTCTTCTCATACCCCTCAAGAAACGCATTTATTCCTTCTCTCGCAGAATAAGGTGGTGATACTATTCCATAAGCACCTGCCTCGCCATAATAGATATGAATTACATCACTCAGATAGTCAAGAATAGCCAGGTCATGCTCTGCTACTAAGACGTATTTACCCTGCTCTGCAAGATCTCTTATCAACTTTGCAACACGAAGACGTTCTGCTACATCTAAATAGCTACTAGGTTCGTCGAACATATAAACGTCAGCATCTCTTAAATATGCTACGGCACAAGCAAGTTTTTGAAGCTCTCCGCCGCTTAAGTGTTTAACATTTGTGTCGAGGAATTTTTTCATGCCAAGCTTATCAATTACTTCATGATATAATCCACGTTCATCGTATTTTCTAAGAACCTCACTGACGATACCAGAAACTTTTTTTGGGATAACATCAACATACTGAGGCTTGTAGATCACACGTAATTTTCCTTCAGAAAGTCTCTTAAAATAAACTTGTAGAGAAGAACCCCTAAAATAGGCAATTATTTCATCCCATACTGGCGGATTATCCATACGTCCAAAGTTTGGTCTCAGAATTCCGGCGAGTATTTTTAGGGATGTTGATTTTCCAATAGCATTTTGTCCAAGAATTCCAACGACAGTTCGTTCCACAGGAATTGGAAGCCTATATAACGCAAAAGCATTTGGCCCATAACGAAAAACTAAATCAGCCATACGTGGTGCGGGTAGATGTACAACGTGAAGTGCTTTGAAATTGCATGCTTGAACGCATATTCCACAACCAATACATAACTCCTCATTTATTATGGGAGGCTTTCCTTCTTCTACAATTTCTATAACTTTTTTGCCAGCTCGTTGGACAGGGCACGCGTTCCTACACGCATACCAACCACATTTTTCTGGTTTACACTTTTCCTTCTCAAGAACCACGATTCTCCTTTCTTCATTTCTCATTATATTCCCCTTGCAAAGCGAATTTACAAGAGAACATTTTAATTAACAAAAGGTCTCGTAATTATTAATCACTTAATAATTGAGCGATTTATTCATACTCAAGCAAATTTTTGTCTTTAACATACCTTACGATTTCCCTTATTAAATTTTCAACACGAATCCGAGGCACTGCCATGACGTAGCAATCTTCACCATCGTGGTAATATCCGACCACGCGGCCTACGATATCCATTTTAAATCGTTTCTGGTAAAGAGTGATTGCAGGTGTGTTGCTAACTCTTACCTCAAGAAATATTTCTTCAGCGCCTTTTTTAAACATTGCATCAAAGGATAATGCTAGTAAGATTGTTGCTAATCCTCTTTTTCGATAATCTGGGTGTGTTGCAACAGAGAAAACATGACCTTTTTTGATGATTTTATTTTTATTCCAAAAACTAGGGCCCTCATCCATTTTGTTTACACAATATGCGCAGGCTAGATCTTTTTTCGTATCAATTGCGACAAATGAGATGTCACTGAACAGATTATATAGACCGAGCCATGTTCGCCAGGAGTAATTCTCAGGTAAGCAGAGTTCATTAAGCCATTTCACACGAGCGAGATCAAAGTATGTTAATCTCCTGAATTTGATTCCATCTAGTTTCAGTTTAGAAAGGAATTTTATGTCTGACATTCTTGGTGCCTTTTTCTCCTTCTAACAAATAAATGTGTCTTACTATATTGCATAAATAGTCAACGGGAGGGAGACTGAGAATATAATTCTGTTTTTGAAATAAATTTGAGTTTAGAAATTGCGTGATTAAAAATGCCTAAAAATGTTCTCGTTACAGGTGGTGCTGGATTCATAGGTTCTCATATTGTCGAAGAACTCGCTAAGAAAGGCTATAATGTAGTTGCATACGATAACTGTTTTCTTGGAAAACCTGAAAATGTGAAACCAATAATTGACAAATATCCTAATCGAGTGGTATTCATTAGGGGAGATGTCCTTGATTTTGAGCATCTTTTAAAAGTTGTAGAAGAATATGATATTGACTCAGCCATACACATGGCGGCGCAGAGTTCATCACCAATGTTTTTCCCTTCGCCTAAACAAGCGATTAGAGTAAATTTAGAAGGTTTTATGAATGTCTTAGAGTTGGGCAGAATGGGAAAAATTGAGAAGATTGTTTATGCATCAACAAGTTCACTATATTCTGCTTTTTATCCACCACATCGAGAAGATCTTCCGGTAATTCCACGTACGTATTACGAATATAGTATGTTTATCAGAGAAAATTTGGCGCGAATCTATTATGACTACTATGGAATCGAATGCGTTGGAATGAGATTTTTCTCCATCTATGGGCCTCGAGAAGAACACAAAGGGAAATTCGCAAATATGGTGTCACAATTTATTTGGTGTGTTCTTCGCGGGAAGTCTCCAATAATTTTTGGAAATGGAACACAAACTCGAGACTTTACATTTGTTAAAGATGCAGCATTAGCATGTATTTTAGCATTAGAGAAAAAGGGATTGGGCGCAGAAGTATTTAATGTTGGGACTGGTAAGGAAACAGATTTTAATACACTATGGAAGCTTATAAATGAGATTATGGGAGCGAATATTAAAGCTATTTATAAACCAAATCCAATCAAGAATTACGTATATCGCACGTGTGCAGATACAAGAAAAGCAGAAAAAATTTTAGGTTTCAGGGCGCAGACTGATTTGGAAACCGGGATTAGAATAACTATGGAATATTATAGGAAATTATTCGAAAAAGACCCTAATAAAATTCCCGAAGTTTAGCAAAAGCATTTATTATTTATATTTTCGAGCAGTTGGTGATTTTGAGTGAAAAAAGAGCGTATTCTAATTACTGGTGGCGCTGGTTTTATTGGATCTCATCTTACCGACTATTTTATGGGGAAAGGCCATCATGTTATTGTACTTGATAATCTTAGTTCTGGAAAATTAGAATATATAAGTCGATGGATAGATACGCCTAACTTTGAGTTTCATAGGATGGATCTGCGAAATTATGATGAAACTATCGAAGTGATAAAGGATGTTGATGTAGTTTTTCACTTTGCTTCGAATCCAGAAGTAAGAATTGGTGCGCAAAAGCCAAGTGATATTTGGGAGAATAATGTTATTACAACATATAATGTGCTTGAGGCAATGCGGAAAAACAAAGTAAAGTATATAGTATTTGCATCATCATCGACGGTATATGGTGATGCTAAAAAATTACCCACCCCAGAAGATTATTCACCTTTGAAGCCGATATCCGTTTATGGAGCATCAAAATTGGCATGCGAAGCCTTGATTTCGGGATATGCACATACGTTTAAGATTAAGGCTTTAATTCTGCGTTATGCAAATGTTATTGGTCCGAGAATTCGTCATGGAGTAATATATGACTTCATAATGAAGCTAAAAAGAAATCCACACGAATTAGAAATTTTAGGTGATGGAACACAACGCAAGAGCTACATTTATATTTCAGATGCAATAGATGCGACAGTGCATTTATATAACATCTTCAAGGAAAAGAGCGAAATTTATGATGTATTTAATGTGGGAAGCGAAGATTGGATTACGGTTAAGGAAATTGCAGAAATTGTCAGTAAAATCCTGGGAGTTAATCCTCGATTTTATTTCACAGGAGGTGTTGAGGAAGGCCGTGGTTGGCCAGGTGATGTAAAATACATGCTTCTTGACATTAGAAAGCTCGAAAAAACTGGTTGGAAGCCAAAATATTCAAGTAAAGACGCCGTAGAAAAAACAGCAAAAGAATTGGTGAGAGAACTTCTCTAAAAGATTTTTAATTAAAGAACTTCAGGAGTATACTAAGTATCAAACTTTATTTCATGATTTATTGCGAGAAATGAGGAATATTTTCATTGTCAGGGAACTGTTCAACGCGAAAGGCTAATAAAATATTCTTGTATATGTTATTTGAAAAAGAATTGGTTATCTTTGATGGAAAAAGTTGACGAAAATAACCAGCGTATGTATTGCCAATTTCGTGCATTTCCAGAATTGGTTAAGGAAGGAATAAGAATTGGTGAAGCCTTTTTTGCAGAGCCAGCAAAGTTACGTAGAATTCATTGGATTGGAATGGGAGCTTCTGCGATTGTAGGCGAATACGTTGAAGCCTATTTTGAAGAAAAATTCGGCATTGAGTTTAGAATAAGTCGTATTCACAGGGTTGCGATTTTCCCACATGATGATTTATGGGTCTTTTACAGTTACTCTGGAAATACTTCTGAGACCATTGTGGCATTTAATCATGTTTCAGCAAAAATGCCTAATGACAAGATCATAGCTGTTAGTTCAGGAGGGCTTCTTGAAAAGGAAGCAAAAAAGAAAGGAGTTAAACATGTAAAACTCAAAGCGGGATTTGTTTCTCGTACTCATATTCCAATGGGGATTGCTGCTATATCAATAATAATTGGAAAAATCTTAGGTAATGCTCGGTTAATATATGAAGACTTACAAAAATGCGCTGACTTTATTGAAAAGTTCATGACAAAGTTGGAGAGAAAAGCAGATGAAATAGCGAAGGAAATATCCGATGATAAGATGCCGATTTTAATTGCACCCTACATGTTTCATCCTGTTTTGTCATACTTTGAAAAAACATTAAATGAAAATACTAAGCGGCCTGCACTTACAATGATTCTCCCAGAAGGTCTTCATAACACAATTTGTATCTTCGAGAACTATGCAAGTAAATTAGTGGCAATATTACTTGAGTGGAATAATGGCGATAATCTTTGCAATGCATATCTAAGAGCATTTAAACGTATTGCAAGTAAGTTTAATATTCAAATATTTAGTGTTAAGATCCCCTATAATGACTTTTCATTTATCACTTTACTTCTACCGACAGTTTTTGTTGGTTTCCTCAGCGTGAAACTCGCAAACAAATATCACGTTGATTCATATGAGACTAAACTGATATTAGAAGCAAAGAATTTTGTAAAAGAATGTGTAAAAAATATTTAGTGAATTATTGTTCGTGTTTGAGTACATCTAAGTAAAGTTTCAAGTGCATTTTCGCTACGTAGTCCCAATATCTCTGTTGTGCCTTCTTTTTAAGATTACAGCCTAGGCTATCACGCAGTTTAGAATTGAAAGCCAGAAGCAGAATTGCATGGTATAATTCATTTGCATTATTAGGTTGAATAAAAATTGCATCTTTTTCTGGTTCAAGCTCGCCATAAAACTTGGGAATTCTAGTGCAAATAAGTGGTTTTGAATAGTCGAGAATGCGAGCAAGAACACCGCTTGCTTCATAAAAGAAATCCTCATACGGTAATATTATGATATCTGCAGTCTTTATTAGTTCATCTAATTCATCTTCTGAAAGAAATCGAGCAATAAGTTCGACAGCGTGTGAAAGCTTATCTTGTTTAATGGTGTGTAAAATTTCTTTAACAAAAGAGGGATCATCTCCAATATGGAGGGGTCCAGCAATTGTTAACCTCAGATTAGGTACTTCTTTTATACTTCTTGAGAAAGCATCAATAAGGTTCAAAATTCCTTTGCTTTTTCTGAGAAAACCAATGAAGAGTAGATTTAAAATGGATTTCCTTTTCTCCGAAGACAAAGATTTTTTAGTTTTATCTCTAGCCTTATCAACGCCATGTGGGATTATTCTAATTTTTCTTGAGAATTTCTCGCCAACGAGTTTAATGAGCGCTTTTTTTATGAGCATGTTATGTACGATTACTACATCTGCTAGGCGAATAAGACATTTATAAAAAAGAGCCCACTCAGCTGCTATAATCGGAGCTAAAAGATTCAGTAAAAAGGAATTATTCTTAGAGAGCCATTTCAAGGTGCGAATTGTAATAACACCATGAAGTGTGACAATGATCCGTAATTTAAAGAAGTTTTTAAGCACAAAAAGAAAGGCTAGACTACCACACTGTGTTACTAATGGATTCTTAATCCAAGTGTAACCGAGTTGCAAATGAATAATATTTGGTCTAATTTGTGCTATTGCGTTAATAATTGAAAAAAAGGAAACGGCCGAAGAAAAGTTCCAGCATTCAATAATTTTCATTCTTTTAGCATGCTTGTAAAAATTCAATGCTCCCTTATTTGCAAGAATTAGAAGTGGAATGAACTGTTGAAGATGCGTATAAAGTTTATGCGAATAAACAGCAATGCCCGTGCGTAGAGGCAAGAGAGGCGCAATTATAACAATTTTTGGTATTTTTTTACTCATAAAAGTCACTATTTGATGTTTTATGTTCAACCATGAATTAATAGTCGAGGAGCCCGTATCCAATTAGTCTATATTCTCTCTCTACCATTCTTAAAAGGGCTACACGCTCTCCCTTTGGCATGCAAATGGGTCTAAGTAAAGTAATTTCTAATTCATCATCGTGAAAACTATCAACAACGCCCATATTTATGTTTGTTCCGCACACAACAAGTAATCTCTCTCTTGGTCTTGGTGGTTTGTTCGATACACGTACACGTGCACCTATTACTTCCTTGAATAAGTGTACTTTCTTCACAATAATCTTTCTTACTATATCTGGCAATCGACCAGGTTTTCCTGCAAGATTTCCTGCAAGTCCGTCGGCTTTAGTTAATGCTGGATCTAGGTTTGTAGCAATACCAATCAAAGCATTTGGTTGAGCGTATTCCAACGAATGTCCACCATCGGTTCTTATACTTATGATTTCAGAGTAAAGGGGATGTGCACGTCCATCAGGGGTTATATAACCTGGTCGTATTTCAATTTCATCACCGACTTTTAAAATGCCTTGCTTTAAAGCACCGCCTAAAGCACCACCAATAAGCTTGTTAATTGGAGTTCCTGGACGATTAGCGTCAAATGATCTTGCTATATAAAAGAGGGGATCACCCGAAGTCTTTGGCTGCTTTGGAGGAAAATATTTATATATCGCTGCCAGAAGAATATCTGTATTTATTCTCAACGCTGCTGATACTGGAATTATTGGGGGAATTTCATAATTCGTTTCATTAGTGAAGAAGTTAACTATTTGCTCAAAATTCTTTCTGGCTTCTTCTTCTGACACAAGTTCTATTTTATTTTGAGCAACAATAACATGTTTCACGCCCATTACTTCCAATGCAGCGACATGTTCCCGCGTTTGAGGACGTGGACATGGTTCATTTGCAGCAATAACCACCAAACCATAGTCAATGATTGATGCTCCTTGAAGCATTGTAGAAACAAGTATTTCATGTCCAGGATGATCTAAAATAGAATAGCATCTAAGCCATCTCAATTTTACATCTGGATGCTGCTCACAACGCGGATTTGCATTCGATTTTAATGCTCGAAATCCATAACATTTTGGACAAATCATCAAATCAAGATGAGCATATCCTAATTTAATTGTAATCCCACGCGTTAATTCCTCACTATGTTGTGAGGGAAATTTCCCGGTAATCGCTTCCGTTAATGTACTCTTACCATGGTCTACGTGACCAGCTGTACCAATAATACCTAGGCTTCGGTGCTCTTTAGGTTTTTCTGGAAGCTTTTCTAAATCCTCCTCCGTGAGTCCGAGCCATTCGAGTAGTTTCTTACGATCCTTTAAATCTGGTATTTCACCATTCATGTTACTCCTCAAAAAATAAACGCAAATTAAAAATTACTCTCCACAGATACATTTTATAAGTTACTGAAGAAAACAAGATAATGCTTGCTGCTTTAACGTTAATAGTTTAGAATTCAATT